>CAJPTB010000033.1 GCA_905373325.1 uncultured Ancrocorticia sp. | reverse complement strand
CGGCGGTAGAGACGCGCGCGCTCGGTGTTCCACGAGCGGAACACGGCTTCGACGGCCAGGTCGAGCTGCCTGCGCGGGTCCTGGGGGAAGTCTTCGCCGGTTTCATCCTTGACAACCTTCTTGAACTCCTTGACAAGGTGCTTGAGATCGTCGGACGTCATGTCGAGGTCGCCCGAGTAGCCCTTGTCCGCTTGAAGCTTGTGGAGGATGTCGGCGAACTTGTCGCCGTCGATGTCCTGGACCGTCTTGCCGAACATCTGAATGAGACGGCGGTAGGAATCCCAGGCGAAGCGCTCATTGCCGGACTGCGCCGCAAGGCCCTGGACTGATTCGTCGTTGAGGCCGATGTTGAGGACCGTCTCCATCATTCCGGGCATGGAGAACTTCGCGCCGGAGCGGACCGAGACGAGCAGGGGATCGTTCTTGTCGCCGAGGCGCTTGCCCATCTCCTGCTCGACGTTGCGCAGGTGGGACGTCACTTCGACGTCGAGCGTCTCGGGGGACTCGCCCGCCGCGAGGTATGCGCGACACGCATCGGTGGTGATCGTGAAGCCCGGAGGCACCGGAAGGCCGAGCTTGACCATTTCGGCCAAGTTGGCGCCTTTCCCGCCGAGCAAATCTTTCATGTCGCGGTCACCCTCGGTGAACGCGTAGACGTACTTCGTCATTAAGTATCCTCCATTGGAAGTTCAGTGTTCCGCAGTCGCGGGCCGTCTACCAGACTAACATCGGCGGTGACGATTTTCACCCCACACCTGTGACGAAAGCCCCGCGTCGTCAGCACCGAGATTCCGCGGTTCTCGGCCCGCGGCTCAGCTAGGCCCTCTCTACCGCCGTCGCGAGCGCATCCCCAACGACGTGGAAGGCGCAGGCTGCGGGCTAGCCCATCAGCGCCAGGCCCGCGTACCCGCACGCGCCAGCCGCGACGTACGACGCGAGCGTGCCGATGATGAAACGCTCCGTCAAGGCGGGGTTCGTCTGGAGGTCCGCCCAGCGGCCAAGCCCCTTCACGGCGACGACGGCGGCGACCATCTCGGGCTGGCGGGCCAGGATCGCGCCGGTTATCGCCAGCCTTTCCAACGCGCCGATCCATGCTCCGCCGCGCAACACGCGCGGCTGGGCAGGCCGCTCGCGGAGGACGGTGGCGCGATGCCCGCCCGAGCTGGGCCGAGGGCCGGCGCCGCCGCGGACTTTGGCCAGACGCATGACGCCCTCGACCGCCGCCCAGCCGAAGACCACGGACGCCGCAAGGGAAAGAAGCACGATCGCGACGGTCATGAGCGCGAGCCTCCTTGCTTTCTCCCGGATGCGGAAGCCTTTTCGGGATTCGCCGAGGCCGTCTTGGCCGCAGGTTTTTCTTCGCGGGCCGCCTGAGCCGCGCCGTCTGCAGGGGCTTGTTCGCGGGTCGCCTGGCTTTTGCCTGCTGCGGATCTTTCGAGGGCCCCGGCGTCGGGGCTCTCGCTCCCCTTGGCGACAGCGCGCCCGTCCTTCGCCACGCCGCGCTCGACGTCGAACCGGGCATGCGACTTGCCTTTCGTTTTCGCCTTCCGCTCGGCGTCGAACCGGGCGTCCACCTCGTCGCCGATGCGGCCCAGCAGTTCGCTGAGCACCGCCCAGCCTCGCGTTTCCAGGTCGTACCGGGAGGCCGTGCGCCGCTGGGAGACCGCGGAGGGGCTCACGCCGAGGGCCGCTGCGGCCTCGCGCCCGGTGAAGCCGGCGTCGAACAGGTCGGAGACCTCTCGCTGGGCGTCGGTGCGGTCGGCGAGCAGGGCGCCAAGCAGTTGGAAGACGACCTGGGACGCCTCGAGGGCGAGAGGCGAGATGTTTACGTCCGCCCCTTGGCGCACCTCGACTTCCCCGCTTACTTTCGCCCGTTCGACGGCCTCGCGGGCGGCGACGAAAGCCGAGCCCCGCGCCTCGCGCACATTCCGGCCCACCGACTCGACCGAGCCGATTCCCAGGCCGATATGCCAGTCGCCCGCTGCGAGAGCGGCTCGAACGGCGGCGACGACGCCGGCGGCGTCGTCGAACAGGCCCTCGACCTCGTCCCCCACGGTCCTGTCGAATCCGGCAATCGGCGGATTGTCGGCGCAGGCCTCCACAAGCAATTCGAGCAATTCGGGCACGCGGTCGCCCGCCGACCGCGAGGACCGTTGGTCGATCGTCACCGCAAACATGCGCCCTCCTTTTCACCCCGACCGGTTCCGCTTTCCCAATGGGCCGAACCCGCTGTTCTCCGCCCAGACTACTAGATTAAGAGCAGAAGCTGAACCGAATATGCAATCGGGATGGCCGCCCATGCAGCGTTTGCAACAGCCCGGCAGTGAACCGGACGCGCGGTCGGGATTGCCGCCCATACAGCGTTTGCAGGAGGGCGCGATCGCCGTCCCCATGCGCCCCGCGTGTATAGTCGTGGGGTCAGTTCCTGATGAACGAAACGCGCTGCCCGGTAGGAAGCCCGGGCGACGCTCTGCACGCGCATCGCGGTGCGGGGCGTCCGTCGCCAGCCTCGCTGGAATCCAGCTCGTCGGGTCCGCTTTTGCGTACCTGGAGGCAAGATGTCAGCGCAGTTCACACTGTTTTTCGACGGCCATCTGTGGGTCGGCGTCTACGAGATCGACGACGGCGAATCCGTCCGCGCAGCCCGAGTCGTCTTCGGCAAAGAGCCGAGCGCCGCGGAGCTTCACGAGTTCGTCCGCGAGCACGGCGCAGAGCTTGTTCGGCGGGCGCACGGCGCCGCCCCCGTCGTCGAAAAAGGGGCCGACGCCGGAGAGGCAGGGGGCGGCGCGGGAAAAACGAACCCCAAGCGCGCCCAGCGGATGGCGGCGAAGGCGATGCGCGAGAGGGGCGTCTCGACGAAAGCCCAGGAGGCCCTGAAGGCCGACATGGAGTCGCGCGGCGAGGAGCGCGCCTCGGCGCGACGGAGCGAGCAGAAGCGAGCTGCCGACGAGGCATACGCGCGAAGGCGAGCCAAAGCCCGCCAGAAGCACCGGGGGCGCTGAAGCGGCGCCGGAAGCGCAGGGAACGCTCGCCGCTCACCGCTTGCTCAGCACTCGCTTCGTGGGCCACACCACGTCGACCCGCGGCAGGCGCCGTGCCCGCAAGCAGCCGCCGTGCAAGTAGACGCTGCGCCCGCAGATGCGCCCTTGCCCTGCGCAAGCAGATGCGGCCTTGTCCCCCGCTCACACCTCCGGGTGGCGGGCGAGGCGAGCGCTGCGTTCACGCCACTCGGCGAGGGTCACGGCGGGGCCGATCGGCTCGGCCGGAGTCTCCCGCGCGGGAAGGCCTTCGGTTTTGCAGAAGAGTTAGCGTTGGAAGAAAGATACCGCGAAGAGTACTATACAAAGTAGCCTACTCTCGCCGATATACTAGGAACATATGTGCTCCCGTTTGCGTTTATGACTGCATTCCTCACTGCCGTATTCAGCATCATCAAGCCTCAGTGAAGTTACCTACTCACACTAATTATTCCAGCTTGGCCTCCAAACCGGAATATCGTAACCCTTGGCGCTGTCGACATATATTCCCACCGACCAGCGTGCGCGGGTGATCGCTACATAGGCGTTCATGCGCGATTTGTCGGCGAGATCATTTGTCTTATCTTTCCAGAACTTCTTCATAGTTCCTGTTGGAAATATTAGGACATGATCTTCCGTCGCGCCCTTACATAGTCCAAAGTTTGTCGCTGAGTCTGTTCCGACTAGTTTGGTGCGCACCGAATCTCGGTAGCAAGCAGGATGGAATCGACGAATATACTCGTCTATATGCGGCTTTTCGACAAGCCAAACTCCGTGATGCATTCCATCCGGCACCACAACTTTCGACTCCGTAGGAGGAAACCTATCGCTGGTAAACATTTGATCGGCAAACTGTGTCACTTCAGGACAGCACCGCCATGTTTCCTGAATAGTTTGGAGATTGAGTAGCCCTTTTTTGGCCATTTCGTGAAACCAATCAGTCAAACCTAATCCGTCATACTTTTCGTACTTTTTCGAGCTTTTAGATGTCGACAGCAGTCGCTGTCGAACATCTCCGACCAAGACAACACGGATCTTCGAGCAGAGCAAGGCATCCAGTACATCAAGGTCATTACCGCGAAGGTCTTGCACTTCGTCAATGTAAATCTCATCAAAGATGCGCTCAAGCCGGTCGATGACCGCCGCCCCATCAGCCTTAAGTACCTTGGACGCTAACAATCCGAGGCGTTCACTATATACGTCGCCGACACCATTGAGATAGTAGTCAAGGCCCGATAAGTTATTAGGAAGTGTCCCGTCAACCCAGGCGAGTCCCTTAACCCGTGCGCCTTGAAGTTTACGGACTGAAGGCGCATAGGGACGCACAACATGATCAAGCAAAAATGCGTACCAGCCCGTCACTGTTGGCATCTGACCACGTGCGGCACTTGCTAGTAATCGATATATTAGAATCTTCTGAGCGCTTGTCGTGAAGGTGATCACGGCCCGTTTTTTGGGCACCGCTACATCTGCGCACATATCGATGATTTTTTGCGTCTTCCGGCCCCCCGCCGGGGCGAGAATTGCTATATTCACATTGACCTCGTAATAAAAGCAATTGCGTCGGTAATATAGGAAGGATACGTAATCCTGTCATGATCTGCTGCGCTAGCTACACGCCAAGCCCAACCCGTTTTATCGCCCGCCATAAAACTTTCGAGGCTTGAGCCTTTGGGGCATTCAACGATCTCGCGAAGGCGTGCCTCATAGTCATGCCCCGCTCGAATGTTTACGTTAGCAACCTGAGGTTCAAGGGTTTTACCAAGACTTGGGTCGCCCACGAACATTTCACGTTCCCCCGGTTCAAGCCAACGGCTTGCTTTGCTCTTCCAGTATTCTGGCGTCTGTTCATCTGTGTCGCGCAATACCGCAACTTTTCTGTCGAGGGCGGCACACAGTTCAAGACCACGACTATTGCGTGTTCCCTGAGCGATCACATCGATCTGGTCTTGATCTGTTGTACGACCAGTTTGGTCAAGATAGGCACGTTTGAAAATCATCTCGTCTGATGGACCTTCTACAATAACGAGGTGACGCGCCAATACCATACGCAGGGTATCGTATCCGGACTGCTTTTTAAAGTACGCAACAGTATCATCGGTGAGTTCTCCGAAATTTGCCATAGTGCCGTGATGCAACAAATGGAGATTATCGATCCCCATTCTGTTGAGCACATATGAACTATGCGTCGTGACGAATACTTGTCGCCCTTCGGAAAGTTGTTCGATACGGTCGAGGGAGTAAAGTAGGCTTGTGTGAGACAGGTGGTTCTCGGGCTCCTCAACGAATACAAATCGTGCATTACTGTCTTCGGCTGCCAGGGCAAGCGCCGTTTTGATGAGCACTTGCCGCCCTTGGCCAACGTAGCCAAAAGGCAGTCGCTCAATATGAGGGACTACCACTTTATCCCAGCTGGACAAAGACGATTGGTCTAGTTGAAGACTTAGAGTGCTAGAGAGCGCATCCCCACGTTTCTTCATCTTCTGATTAACTGTGCCAAGAACCTCGGAGGTTAGTTGATGCCGTTGCCGTCGGTATTGCACTGAGACGGTCGCACTTTCTTTGTCGTCAACCAGATCCTTCAGCAACTGACGTGAGTAGATGTCGATTTGTCGAGAGGGCTGTGACGCCTTGCTGTCAAGATGGAGAACTCCGAAGTCCTTAGGGCGACGATAGAGTGATTTGTCATGGAACCCTCGCCATGTGACTTTGTAGTACTCAGTTGGGAGGATCAATGGTGGGTCGCTCTTCATGTACTCTTCGAATTCGGAGCTATACTCGCTGTCGGGTGAAACTTCTATCGCAAATCCAGGACAATCGGCTGCTTGGGAATTCACTTTTCCGCGTAGCACTTGTGGCTCATCTGTTTTGCTGAGGTAGACCTCGATGAGAATTGATGGTGGAGCTGTTTTCGTGTTGTCTTGACGTGCTTGAAAATATTCTTCAACGCTATCAATATTGAACCAGTATGGGTTCAGTTCTTCTGCTATCGGTCGACCATAGAAGCGACCGCCAATAGCCATAATAATCGCCTCCGTCAAAGTTGACTTGCCAGCCTCATTGTCACCAACGATGATGTTGATCGACTTATTGGGGCGGAAATCCAGTTCTTTGAACACTCGATAGTTTTTGATGATCACACGTTCTATCATGTTTCCATTATCTCACGTCAATAGTTGAGCTTGTCGAGTTTGCAGTATCCTATACTTGTTATTGATAGGTCGATGATCATCTAGTCGCTCGTTATGCAATCATCCCCATCCCTTTCATTGGCAAACTTAGCGCATCTCGTCGTGCCTTCGCCAGTGCCTCATCGGCGTCACTACCAAGGATCTTCTCAGTCTCCCAGGTTCTGGCCATCGCCTGACGTGACAACCAGATATCGATGCGTTGAGCTTGGTAGTCGTTGTCAAGATCGAGGATGAGGGACTCTTCACAGTTGAGGGCGTAGTTGGGGTCTGAATCCGCCGATTTCGGGCAGTGATCTGGCGATGTAGTTGGCGAGGTTTCGGAATCCGAGTGCTGAGCCGCGTAGGTGCTCGAGGCGGCCGTCGATCGTCTCGGTCGGTCCGCTGGATGTGGTCTGGCAGGTCGAAGTAGGCCAACACGTCGACAGCCCGATTCTTGAGCATCCTGCCCAGGGTGATGACCTTGGTCAGCGACTTGACCACTCCGCTGCTGATCGAGTTGATCAGCTTGACCGTCAATGCGCGTCCCTGGCGGTGATCGGCGTGCCGGTAAGCCGCGATCATCCACTGGTAGATCAACCATGTCACCTCAACCTCGACGTGGGCATCGAGCCTCGAGCCAGTCCTGCCGCTTGTCGGTGAGGAGATCTGCGCCGGTGCGCAGGGTCCGCCGCGCGCGGTAGAGCGGATCATCTTTGCAGCCCCGGTGCCCGTAAAGGTCTTGCTAAACACGGGACCGGCACTAATCCAGAGAATCGTCTCCAAAGCGAACGACGTGGAACGGGTCCATCATCGCGACCGCGTCAGGGAATCCTTCGGCGGTGTCAGTCTTGAAACCGGTGAACCCATCCATCACGACCACCTCCACCAGGTCACGCCCCGCCTGGGGTCCTTCGGCCAGCCAGACCTTGAACGCCTGCTTGGAACAGCCCTCGACCATGTCCAACAATCGTGCTGGGCCGGTGCCGTCGCGGATCGCGGTGAGGTCGATGATCACCGTGACGTACTTGTCGCCGCGCCTGGCGTCTCCACACGTGCTCGTCCACACCGATCGCGGTAACGCCGTCAAGCCGATCGGGGTGATCAATCAACACCCGCCTTCCCTCACCCAGGACCGCGTCATTAGCCGCATACCACCCCGAGTCACTCGGCGACACGAGCCACGGTTAGGTGCTGGTGCACGATGCTTTCCAGTGCCCACGGCAAGCCCACATCGCGACAGCTTGGCCCGCGGCTTGACCACACGGCTAGTGTCTCGACGCCATAGGTAGGAGTTCGCCGACCAGGGCGAGCCCACCCGATCCACCAACTGCCCCAAGCTGCAGAAAATGCTTGCCTATCTCGAGGAAGACAGCGGCATCTATTACGTTATCGTCGACAAGCACGACCGGCTGACCCTCAACCCAGCCGATGACAGGGAGATCAACTGGTCCTTCAAGGACACAGGCGTCCGGCTGATGTCTACCAGCGAGGATATCGACCAAACCCCGGCGGCATGCTGCTCCACCGCATCATGAGCTCCATCGCCAAGCTCTACTCCCGTAACCTAGCCAACGAAGTCATCAAGGGGATGGGTGAGAAAGCCAGAAACGACGGGACGCTCGGCAAGGCGTCGCTGGGCTATGTGAGTGCGCGCGAGGGATGAGAACGAGCGAGAAGTCCGCAACATCGCCCTCAATGAGGAGCGCGCACCACTGATTTCGGCTAGCCTCTACCGAATACACCACAGGCAACTGGACGTTGCGGAAGCTGGCCGATCGCCTCAACGCTCTTGGCCTGACCATTCCGCCCACGCCAAGGCGCTGTGCCATGCCCATCACGTCAACGCGTCTGCACGAGATCCTCCGCCACCCCCACTAAAAGGGCATCGTCACGTTCCAGGGCGTGGAATACCTCAGCAAGCACGAACCCCTGGTTGATGTCGAGACCAGGCAGACCGTCCAGACCATCCTGGCTTCGCGGCGCTACGGGGAACGCCAGCGCATCCACAACCATTACCTCAAAAGCACCATCGTCTGCGGCCAGTGCGGCACGCGCCTGTCCGTCCAGAACACTAAAATAGCAAGGACACCATCTAACCCTACTTTGTCTGCGCCCATCGCTGCCGCCTGCACGACTACGCCTTCGCCGCAGTGCTCAGCAACCTCGTCGAAAACCGCATGAATGGCCTCTACCAGGCCATCCATCTTAGCGCGGAGGACAGAACGCAGATCGAGCACTACCTCTACGACAAGCTGGCCCGGATCGAGGGGGAGAAGGACAGGACGGTGCGCTCCCTGACCACATGGCGCACCAACATCGAAGACAAGCAGCGCAGGCTGCCCTACGTCCACTATGAATGCGCCGTGCCACTTGACCTGTTCAAGGAGGAGCAGGCCAACTGTCCAGCGGGCTGAACCAGATTGAGCGCCAGCTGAATGCCTACTAGGCCGACGCCGTCAAAATCCGCTAGCACTTGGCCCAGCCATTGACCTCCTCGAGGAATGCCACCCCCTCCGTACCGTCGCGCCTGCCCACCTGAAGAAGATGCTCAACCCAGTCTTCTTCGAACGGGTGCTGGTCAACCCGCTGGTGGGTGAAAACGGTCGCGTCATCCTGCCTGGCAAAGGCGATGGAACGACTGACGGCGGTAACAAGGACACGGCAGACAAGAGCAGCACCCCGTCCACGGCTGACTCTGGTCATGACCAGGCAGTGGACCGACGTAATGCGGGCGCGGATGATGAGCGGCGGAGCAACGGAGAAGGAACCAGCGATGCCAGCGAGGGAGTAACTGCTGACACTGACGTGCCAGCCATGGCTCCTCATCTCGTCAACTTCGCCGATACCAACTCCAGCGTCATCGTCAGCGCCCTGCTCACTCCTCCTTTCGACCGGCTGGCCAGACCTGGCCTGCACGCCGCAGCCCATACGCACCAACTGCAGCATGAGGCTAAGCCTGGCGACCTGATCACACCTCGCATCGCTGACGACGTACCACCAGGCTCCACAACACGAAGGAGGCCCACCCCAACCGGTGAGCGTCCTTCATCATCTGAGACCACATCCCAGCCTGTTTCAACTGGGGCGGGTTTGGGTAGGAGCTTGCTGGCACGACTCGCGGGACTAGAACAAGATAAACAAAAGTCGCTTCCGGATGACTTCCCCTGGGACGGCATTGACGCGGCCTGCGAACGCTCACGACTCAAGGGAGTGAAGCTGCCCGACGTGAACGCCCAAGGCCCTTGCCCTTCGACCACGATGCCCCACCTCATAGGCGCCCTTGGCTTGCGCAACACGTAGCCGCCGCAACCAGCGGTCTTCGGCGTCGTCGCCGGTTCTCTTTCGCCGACGTCGCAAACCTGTCTGCGTCGCGAACTTGCCGAGGTCGCGAGCTTGTCTCCGCCGCCAACTCGTCTAGATCGTCAATGTTCCTGTGCGAAAACGGATCTCACCGGCGCCGCAAGTCTCCTGTGCGCAAGCCTCCTGCGCGAAAACCGATCCCGCCGGCGCTGCACGTTTCCTGTATGGAAACCTGTCTTCCCTATGCAAAAGCCGACCCTTTTGCCGCTACAAACCGGTGCCGCAGCGCACTATAATTGAAGGCAACGCCAACGGTGAGGGGAACCTATTCAGGCGACGCTAGTCCGGCATCGCCCCGTTCAGGGGCCTATCGACCTCGGCCCGAGGTCGGAATCCGACGACGCATACGACAACACGGACGGCACGCGAGGAGAACTCATGACGAACCCTTGGAATCTATACGACAGCCTCATAGACGAGATCCCCGGTCACATCACTGTCGCAGCGGCCTACACCGGCACGAAGTGGTGCCGCGTGACCTCCTCCGAGAGGGGCGCAGGAATGGCCTTCGCCATGCCCGTGCGCACCCGCCCCGCCTCCTACGGAGAGGACGACCTGGCGGGGCTCCCCCTGCGCGAGGTCGCAGCCCTGGCCAAAAGCTGGAACCTCGCCGAAGCCGGCCTGGGCATGGCCGCCGTCAACGCATACCACTCGTTGCCCAAGCGCGCCTTCGGCAACGGCTTCTCCCCCTGCCACGAGAACAACTGGGCACGCGCCTTCCACCCGTACCGCGAAGTCATCGCGGGGAAAAAGGTCGCGGTGATCGGGCACTTCCCCTTCGCCGCATCGGCGCTCGCCGACGCCGCAGAGCTTTTCATCCTCGAACGCAACCCCGTGGAGGGCGACTACCCGGACTCCGCAGCCGAGTACCTGCTGCCCGGCTGCGACTACGTCTTCATCACCGGCTCGTCCTTCGTCAACAAGACGATTCCGCGCCTGCTGGAGCTCTCGCGCGACGCCGAAGTCGAACAGGATCGGCGAGGCCGGCGTCGACGGGCCGATCATGACCGTCACGGCGTCGCGCGAGAGCTCCAGCAGGCGCGGAA
>CAJPTB010000032.1 GCA_905373325.1 uncultured Ancrocorticia sp. | reverse complement strand
GATAACGGGAATGTGGCCTACTTTTTGGACCAACACAGACATTGCATTCGCCGTGGTCGCCTCCTTGCGGTCTAGCTCCCCCGCTTGTGCCGCGTCGGAGGCGAGACTTCCACCTTTGATAGCCGAGAACATACTTTGATATTTATCACACGTCTCTTTTATGTCCTGACGAATATTAGCCGAATCTGCGTGCGATACCGTTGCCGCTCTACCGTATGTATTTTTTAAATCCGCTTCGAGATTCGCCTCCAGAGACTCGGTTAGCGTCTTCATTGCGGACTTACTAGCTCCGATGTCCTTGAAGAAATCGGATTTTCCCTCGAATAGCGCTGTCGCTCCCGCTTTGGTCAAAGACAGGCTGTATTCTCCGTTTTGTTGGTTTCCATGGGGCGCACCCGGAACGCCGGTGTAGCCTTTCAGCTCGCCAGCAAGATCTTTAGAATACTCCTTCAGGATATCGCCCGCTTTCTCTCTCAGTTCAACGTTGCCGTACCCAAAAGCGTCTTGTCCCTTGAAAGTCGCATCTGAGCGTTTTAAACCATCCGTATATCCTTGCAAGTAATCCCGGGCAACGAGGGAGGACTCTTTATGGGTCTTATCGGAGCTCACTTCATCTAATAGATTTGCAAGCGTTTTGCCGCGATCCACATAGAGGGCCTCAGTGGTTCCTGACAGGGGAACGAAGTGACGATTTCCAACAAGGTAACGCGTCATGCTTATAGGGTGCTTAACTTGATCGTCATTATCGCCAGATTCAGCTATTTCGTAAGGGCCATCGCTGGCAAGAAAGGCCCTGGCCGCATTTGGATTGCCGTCCATCGCAACAAGCATATTATGCACGGGATCCCAGGTTGTTGTTTTAGGCGTATAGATGTCTGAATGATAGTTATTTGCCTCTTGCGGATTCTCATAATCCCATTTGACGATATCGCGGCCTATTGCGTGGGGACCATTTAGGAAAGGATCGCCTAAGGCTAGTTCACTGTGAGTCTGCGCAGAATTCGCTATCGCCCCAGAGATGAGCATGTATCCCGATGCACCCGCGTTATCTAGATTCGCGCCGCCAATCCAACGCTTGTTTCCTGCCTTCTTGAGGTCATCAAGGTATTTATCCCGACTTTCATCGATCAATGTTCCGTCGGAACTCGTTAAATACTTAGCTCCCGAATTCCAGGTGTTCCATACGCTGCTTTCCTCTTCACTCAAGCCCTTGCGGATGCCGCCTGTGCCAAGGATGATTGCGGAACCGATGCTTGTTCGCGTAGCCTGAACCGTCTCCTGCGGGAAGGCTCCGTGGCTTCCATCTAGCTGGGAGACAAGTTTGATTGCGTTGTTGGCGCCGAACCTCCAAGCGAAGGCATTCGCGAAAAATGGGTCCTTTGCCATTCGTTCGCCATATGCGGCATTGAAAGAGTCGAGATCCTTCTGGCTGATGTTGCTTTTCAACTTGCCGTCTTTCGTCAAGAAAACTTTGGCTGCCTTGTCGGCGTCCGCTCTGGCGTCCTCCCAGCGCGCTTGGGCCGCCAAAACGCCTCCGCTTCCTCCAAAGAGCTCGACGCCCAGGTTGTTGCGGTCAATCGTCCCGTTGCCCTCGCCGGCAACCCGCGACTTGGGGGCGAAAGAGTCAGCAAGGCCGAAGATCGAATCGCCTGTGCTCTTGGCAAGCTCATTGAGGGAACGGACGGCGGCCTCGTACTTGGCTTTCACCTCTTTCTGCGTCTTTTCACAAGCCTCGTCCGCCTTGGCTCTGTCTTTTTCGTATTCGTCGTCGTCCCCCGGATACAATCCCGTCTTCAATTGAACCGCCAATTCGGCGATCCTGCGAAAATGAACCGTTCTGGCCTCGTCCCAGTCGTGCTGGAGTCCGGTGATGGCGCTGCGGGTTTTGGCATGTTCTTGCACATACTTGTCCAGAAGAGCAGGAATCTTCGGATGCAGATCAATGGCCTTCTGGATCGTCTTTTGCAAGAAGGCAGCCTGACCTTGATGGGCGGTAGCCGCAAGCCCCGTCCACCCTTCGACCTCGCCGCCGACGGCGATGATCTGGGTGTCTTGCATCGCTGCGCCGGCATTGGCAATGCCTTTGCCCAGCTGCAGAATGCCTTCGCCGGAGTCCTTCAGGTTGGGCAATGCTTTCTCGCCGGGAACGTCGCTCCACGTCATTTGCCCGTATCCTTCCCGATTGAGCCGCGCATGAAATCGAAGTCTCGAACGGCCTTGTGCTCAGCCTGATCATAGTTTGCAGTCGATTCCTTCACTCCGGATCCGAGCACCGCACACGCGTCGGAAAACTCGAGGCAGCTCGTCCTCATCAACTTGACGAAATGCAGACATGCCTTGAACAGATGCTCCGCATCCTCAAGGACGGGGTCTTTGACGACGTCGCACTCGCCCTCCAATTCGGCGTAACCAAAGCCGATGCTGATGAACGTCTCAGAATCCGTCCAATGCCCCTTTGCCGTGATTCCCGCCCTGTCGCGGTCAAAACTGAGGTCGCTCATGCGCGCGCCTTCCTTTCAGGAGTTTAACGTGATGCCCAAACCCTAGCACGGCGGTAACGCTTCCGCAGGCTGTTTCAATATATGGGCTGCAATATGGCTCACTGACCGGCTTCGACGCCGATGCTCCGCGGCTGTTCGTTGCATGATTCCTCCAGCTTCATCGAGCACTCTCATCCGGCAAGTCAGATACATCGCCCAATCTATGGCGCTGAAGTTCCGGAAGAAGCGGAAGTCAATGTATAAGGGATTCCGGAAGTTACGAGCTTGGCGACGCCGCACTCGACGACGGCGTTTCCTGTGCAGGCGTAAAAGGCACCGTCGGCACGCCCTTCAGAGGCGGCGGATCGTCTATTTTCGTCGCAGACGGGCGGCACCCCGACGTAAAATTGAAAGAGATTCCTTTTGTCGGATGGGCGTTCAGCATCAAAAATCCACCATTCTCGAAGTCCGACCAACTGAAACCGGTGACGTTGTCCCTTTCCTCATCTTGCCGCTCTATCTTCAACCCCACCCTTTCGATCGTCTCTTTGGCGATGGCCCTGATCTTCGCGGGAGACAATGAGGCTTGAACATCGAAAACCCCACTCCTATACTCTCGACCTCCGGTCTTGGTTTCGCAGAGATACAGATCATTAGCATCTCCATCCACCGTATAGTGTTGACCGTTGCTAGCCGCAAGTAGTCGACGCATGAACTCTTCGATTGCCGGAACGGTCTTACGCTGGTAATCCTCGATCGTCTGGCGGTCCCAATAATCCTTTGAACCTTGCCCGAATAACTGGCCCGCGCCCGGCTTGGACATGTCTTCCGTGCATCCAGCCGTCAGACCCAGAATCAGCGCAAGAATAAGCCACCGCTGGGCGCGAGCCGCTCTCATTTCTCCCCCTCGGGTTCCATGCCGCCCATGACTCGGGAAATGTCCTTCAGGCTTCCCGTTCCCGTTTTGAGGTACTCGGAGTGGCGGCCAAAGGGATTGTCGTCCCCTTTGCTGCAGAACTTCGTTACGCCGCTTCCAGCCCCCGTTGGAATGTACTTGCATTGGGAGTCGTTTTCGGGATTGTTGGCTAGGTGCCTGAATCCTCGCATTTCCATCGGGTCCTTGCCGAAGGGACCGTCCGGCCCAATGCCCTGAACGTAGTCATTTGTGTTCACGCCGGAAACGTAGGCATGGCCGTCGATGTTGTATTCGCGAACGTCTTGGACGCCGGATCCCGGCGATCCATACAGGGCGATGTTGTGGACCGTACCCTCACGCACCTTGCCGACGGCGATCCCGGCCATGGTCGATCCGTAGGAGTGCGCCCCAACGTCTATCTCCGCTTTGGGCACTCCCATCGTCTGCCGAGAGGTCTGCACCCCTTCCATGAATCCGTCCATCTTCGGCGCGGCCTTTTCGGCCAGATCCGTGGTGACAACTTCCGCATTTTGCGGCGTCCGGTACATCCAGGCGACAGTGGCAACGTCGTTTTTACCTTGAATTCCGGCACTACTGGCATGTTTGTTCGCTTCACGAAGAGTACTGTCTCGGACGTTCTGCGCATCGCCGATCAGACCGTCCATATTGTCGCCCACGGTGTTGTTCATCCCGGGCACCACCATCTGAACGGCCTTTGCACGGTCGACGTCGCCCAAAGCGACGCCCGCCTGAACTCGCGAACTCGACTTCGTGTCAAGATAAATCAGACTTTGACGCGTCTTACTCGGGTTGGAAGCAACATCTGAGTCATTCTTTTCGAGGATCTTCTGGAGCCCCTCGAGGTCGCCAAGTTTCTTTTTGTAACGATTGTAGTCATTGACCGCATTCAGGTACCCTAGGTCGTTCTTGCTTCCGGTCGATTCCGCTTCATCCATCCTGGACTTCGCTTTGGCAAGATTGCTTTTCATCTCCGCGATCTCCTGAGGCAGACGAGCGCGGTTGGCTTTGTCTCGCCATTCCATGGGGACGCCGTCGCGGTTGCCTATCAGCTCCGGATGCTCGCGAACCATGTTTTCCTTTTCGCTGTCCGTAAGGCCGGACCACCAGGCTGCGCTCTCCCCCATCGTCCATCCTTTCTGCGGCAAGTCCGGCAGACCGGGGCTTGTCGAGAACCCTCCCTCCGAGGACTTGTAAGAGCCGTCGGCCACGGCGGTCAGCCTCGTGTAATAAGCCTCGTCTATGCTATCGGCCTTCTCCAGAACGCCCTTGATCATCGGCTTCAGCTCCGCTGCCGCAGATGCGAATTCATCCTCGCGCTGACCGGAATCCGATATGAGCCGGCCGTCCCTGATTTCCAGCCCATGGGTCTTCGCTTTCTGCTTGCATTCGAGGATCAACGTCTGAACCGTCCACACGCCGTCGGCCATTTGAGCCATTGCCATCATTGTCTCCGAAACATCGTTGATCAAATAGCTGATTCGAGCCTCGAACTGATGCAGCGCGTACAAGATCGCGTCAGCCGTCAGGCCTCTGGAGGTCACCGTCATTTCCATGGACTGCAGCTTCTCGTACGCCTCAATGAGCTGCCTGCGCCGGGCGCGCAGTGGCTCAAGCTGAACCTTCAATCGATCCTGGCGCCATTCTATGACGTCTCTCCAGCTAGTCATCAGACGATCCTTGCTTTTCCCTTGGATCCAGGCTTGGCCTTCGGATGCCCCTTGACGTGCTCCAGAATCCGGTCCATCGCCGCGGCTGAATCTTGGTCAGTGCCCGCCATGGACTTGATCGCCTCCTCGACACCGCTTTTAAACTGGCCGATATCGGCCATCAGCGACCTGCATCGAGAGTCTATCGCTTCGCCGGCGCGCTCCGAGGCAGAAACGCTCGATGCGCCGGGAATGCCCCGAGCCGCCTCTCGAACCGGTGTTTCGACGTCGCCCGCCCCAGGATTTTGAACAAGCTCGCCAGCGCCGGACACCAGTATATAGTACTCGGCGTCGACAATATAGATGTCGCTCACAATAACTCCTTGCGTGATTGGCTTGTAACACACAAGCTATACCTGACACAAACGGTTGTCAAGAGCGTCACCCCGCCGATTTCGGCTAGCCGGTCGGCATTTCTAGAAAATGCTGATTTCACAATGTTTAATCGCCACTCCCCCTCGAGTGCGCTCCAACCGATGAAGTGTCCCGTGGATCGTTTTGCTCATCCACATAACTATAACAATCAGAATGGACGTGCGCCGAGCTTCGGCAGCAGAACGAAAGCGCCCAGACGAAGGGATAGAAAGGTCACGAAATAGTGCTTTCATGCTATGAAAATCGTTTCCCCCTCGTCGCGAACTGATTCGGATCGCGCAGGATTAGACACGCATTGGTTTGATGCGCCGATTTTCCGAGCCACAACACCCGCAGCCACAAGAACTGCGCGATTCGGAAGGGACCGCGCTTCGTCGCACTGGCGCGGCCGCTCCGCCTTTCGGCCTCCCTCAGAATCGCCCAATGCCTTTTCGGGTTCCCGGCACCCACGCAGGTCGCCGGGCACAGACCGAGGTTGCATCCGACAGCGGCAACGCACCGACGCAACAGGGGTCGCCGACAGCACGAGGTCCCGCCGTTAAGGCAAAGAGGCATCGGCAAGACGTCCGCCGACAAAACATCGACAAGACGGCCGCCGGAAAACATCAGCAAGACAAGCCGCCGACGGCACGAGAATCACCGGCAGCGCAGAGGATGCGCCGGCGAGACGAGGGCATTGGCAGCGCGGGGCGACCGGTGGTCCCTCGCATTGAGGCGATCCGCTGCACACGAGCCTCCTGCGGCACGCGAGCCTCCCCAGCACGCGAGCCTCCTAGAGCACGAAGGACATCAGCGAAACGCCATCTATAGGGCAAACAGCGCGAGGCAAGCCAGGAGGACCCCTCAAGACTCGCCGCGCGCGCCTGCGAAAGCCCTCAAGATTCTTGGAAGAACTCGCCGAGTTCAGAACCGGTTGACCTCATGACTGGCAAGGGTCTTAGAGCTGACTGAGTTTCAGAGCTAGCCGAGTTTCTGAGCTCGCCGAGTTTCAGAGCTCGCCAAGCCTAAAAGCGCTCTCGGAGCCGGAGCCCTCCGGGCGCTCCCTGAGAGTCCTCAGAGCTCGCCGAGCAGTCGGCCCTCCCGCGTCTTCCACAGCTGCCAGCCGTTGACGTCGTTCCTGCCGAGGACCTCCGCGGCCGCCTTCGAAGGGTCCTGATAGGACGTGTGCCCCAGGAGGAGGGTGCCGGTCGAGGTCAGCGTGGCCATCGTCGGGCTCCCGTTCTTCCAGATCTCGAGGGTCAGGGGCGTGACGCTTCGGCCGGCTATGGCCACGAGCCGGCCGGCGGGAGTGAGGAGCTCACGCTCGGCCGCACGGGCCACGGCGTCCGAGGACGCGTTGGCCGCGGTCGTCTCCGAAAAGGTCTGCGGCTGCCGGCGCTTGCCGTCGCGCTTAGGGGCGGACTTCTCCCACAACAGCTGCTCGGTGCGAGGCCGCTTGACCTCCTGGTCATAGCGGGCGCTGATGTACGTCGGCGTCTCGTCCGCGCCGTCCTCGGTCACACGCCAAGCCGGGATCACAGGGATCTTCATCTGGCTGAAGGGGTCCTCTTGGGCGCTCTGATCTGCATGCTGATCCGGCGCGTCCTCTCGAGCGGCGCCAGGCCCCTGCTCACGGTGAGCCGAACGCCGCGAACGCCGGCCCGTCGGCTTGTCGCCGGCCTCGGCGTCCAAAGCTTGGGGCAGCTCGGCAAGCGGAGCCTCAATGGCTTCGACGATGAGGGTCTGCGCGGGATCGGTGACATCGGCGTCGTCCTGGGAGCCGTGCGCGCCGATGTGGCCCGGAAAAGCGGTAAACCTGGGGGTGGCAGGGATCGTGAGGGTCGGCTGAAACTCCTGCGCCTCACGCGCGCGCCCGCGCCTGCGAGGCTTGGTTTCTTCGCCGCTCTCGACGTCCGGGGCGGGGAGGAACTCGACTGTCTCGTCGGCCGAAGGCCCCGAGCCCCGCTTGCGGCACGCCTCAATGGACACTTGGCGCACGCCGTTGGTGTCGAAGATCGAAGCGGAAAGAAGCTGCACCCTCTCGGAAAGCGTGGAAAAGACGGGAAGGACGTCGTCGTCGATGTCGAGCGCGACCACGATGAGCCGGGGGCTGACGCCGCCGAGCGGGGGGCGGCCGGAGCGGAACTCCTCCCAGTCCGGGCCGAACTCTTTCGGTCCCTTCGAGTAGACCTGCGCCATGTCCACGGGCCCGGTATGGGCATACCTTCCCGATCTGCTGACAACTTCGTAGAGGTCCACCGACGTAAGCCGCTGGCGAAGATTCACCATCACGACGGTTCCGTCTTGATCAATGGCCACAAGGGACTGCCCGTGCTTTCCTGCGGCGTCGCTCTCCTCCCACATCACTGGCAAAAGCGGAACGTCGACGATCTCGAGGATGCTCTCGCGGAGGGCTCCAAGGACCTCCGAGGCGAGGCTGCCCCGGGGCCGAACGGCCTGTGCAGGAGCGATGCGCCCGTTCGCCAAGGCGTACAGCACCATCGGCGAAACCTCCTTATGTAAACTTGCGTGATGAAACAAGGTTAGCTTATCGCGAGCGGGCCGGTATCCTCCCCTCGTCCGACATATGGCGCTGAACAGCCATCCCGTCGCGGATGAGTTCGGCCAGGTGTATGCCCCGAGAGACGGACAGCTGCTCCGCCTGAGTGCGGCAGGAAAAACCGTCGGCCAGGAAGACGGCGTCGGGATTCGCCCTTTCAAGCGCCGGCAGCAAGCGGGCGCCCGCGATCCTAGCGGATACGTCGTAGTGCCCCTTCTCCATGCCGAAGTTTCCTGCCAAACCGCAGCAGCCCGTCACCTTCGTCAGCTCGGCTCCCGCCGAAAGCAAAAGCGCTTCGTCCGCGGCCCATCCCATAACAGAATAGTGGTGGCAGTGCGGCTGGGCCACCACCTCGAGGCCGGTGAGATCGGGCATGCTCCAGCTTTCCCCGGGGCCAAACGGCTTTGGCGCGCTGAGCAGCTCCGCCAAAGTGAAGGTCATTTCTTTAACCAGGGCGACGCGGGGGTCGTCGTCCAACAGGTCTTCCATGTCGGAACGCAGCACCGCGGTGCACGAGGGCTCGACGCCGACGATGGGAATCCCGTTCGCGGCGAACGGCGCCAACGCGCCAAGCAGGGAGTTCAGCTTTCGCTTGGCCGCATCGAGCTGCCCCGTGGTGATCCATGTGAGGCCGCAGCAGGCCTCGTCGGGGGGAAGCAGCACGGTGTATCCGGCTTCTTGGAGCACGGAGACGGCCGCCCGCGCTCCGCGGGCGTCGAGGGTTTCGGAGAAGGAATCCGCCCACAGTGCGACGTAACGAGGCTTCGCGTCCGATTCGTCGCCGTCGATTCGCCTGCCGTCGCCTCCCCCGCCAAAACGCTCGTTCGAGCGAGCGCCATTCCCCGTTCGGGGGCGCTGCCCCGCCCTTCATCGGGGATGCCGTGCAGCCCCTTCTTCCGGGATTTTCGGGAGGCGGCGCGCAGGCTCCAGGCCTCTTTACGCACGCTCCGGGCCTCTTCGCTCCGAGAGAAACGCCGGGTTTCGAACTCCGGCATCGCGCGCCGCGGGTCGACGCCGACCAGCCGGAAGGCCAGCCTCCGCAGCGGGCCGACCCGCATCACGGCGTTCACGATCCTCGCGACGAGGGGAACCTTCGTTACCGCCCTCGCCCACAGCGGCAGCCTTCCCAGGGCGTAGTGGGCCGCAGGCCTGCGTTTTCCGCGGTAGGCGCGGTAGAGGGCCTCGGATCTGTACCGCGCGACGTCGATCCCCGTCGGGCAGTCCCGCGAACACGCCTTGCATGCCAGGCACAGATCGAGGGAGTCGAGCACCTCGGGAGAGTCCCACGCCAGCGCCCCGCCGCGCGCCACGTCCTGGAGCACCCTCGCCCTGCCGCGGGTCACGTCCTTCTCGTCGCGCGTGGCCTCGTAGGAGGGGCACATGAAGGCGCCGAGGTCGAATCTGCTCGCCCGGCAATTGCCCACGCCGGTGCAGCGGTGGACGGCCCGGGCCATGTCTCCGCCGTCGTCGGCGAACCGGAAGCCTCCGGCGTAGGGGATCGGCTTCGCGCCCGGCCTTCTCAGACGTTCGTCGATGCGGTCGGGCCGCACGAGCACCCCCGGGTTGAGCAGGCATTCGGGGTCGAAGACCCCCTTGACTCGCTCGAACAGGGCGACGACGTCGGGCCCGTACATCCTCTCCAGCAGCTCCGAGCGGGCGCGCCCGTCTCCGTGCTCGCCCGAGAGGGACCCGCCGAAGCCCGCGGCGAGGTCTGCCGCCTCCCCCATGAACCGGCGGAAGGTTTCGGCTCCCTTTTGGGATTCGAGCGGGAAGTCGATGCGGACGTGGACGCATCCGTCCCCGAAATGCCCGTACATGAGGCCGTCAAGCCCGAATCCCTTCATGAGGGCCTCGAGCGCGCGGAGGTATCCGCCGAGCTTCTCGGGCGGAACGGCCGAATCCTCCCAGCCGGGCCACGCCTGGTTTCCCGCCGGGGTCCTCCCGCCAAGGCCCGCGCCGTCGGCCCGGATTTGCCACAGCCGGGCCGCCTCCGGGCCTGCGGGCCGAATGTCGACGGCCGTGGAGGAGGCGGAGTCGGCCAGCGCCCTGGCCCTTGACGTCGCGTCTGCGCCGCCTTCCTCGCCGACCTCGACCATCAGCCACCCCCCGCCTTCCGGCAGCGGCGGAACCCCGCCCTTCGCACGCCGGACGACGTCGACCAGCCGGGCGTCCATGCCTTCGACTGCGAGCGGTCGGTGGGCGAGGAGGGCAGGGACGTCGTCGGCCGCGCTGGCCATGTCCGGATAGCCGAGCACGACGAGGGCCGGCGAGGCCTCGACCGGGACGAGCCTGACCTCGGCCGCCGTCAGGAGGCCGAGCGTCCCCTCGCTGCCCACCAGGAACTTGGCGAGATTCCGCCCATTTTCGGGCAGAAGGTGCTCGAGGGAGTATCCCGAGACCTGACGTTTGAATCTGCCGAATTGCAGGCGTATCGTCGCCAGGTTCTCGTCCACCAGCCTCGCGAGCTCGGGCACGGCCTCATACCCCAGCCCGCCTTCGCCTGCCTTCATCCGCCTGCCGTCGGCCAGGGTCACGTCCATGCCCGCGACGTTGTCCGCCGTGCGCCCAAACGCCACCGCGTGGGGGCCGCACGCGTTGTTCCCGATCATCCCGCCGAAGGTGGCGCGGTTCTGGGTGGAGGGGTCCGGGCCGAAACGCAGGCCGAACGGGGCCGCCGCCTTCTGCAGTTCCGACATGACGACGCCGGGCTGCACGCGAGCC
>CAJPTB010000031.1 GCA_905373325.1 uncultured Ancrocorticia sp. | reverse complement strand
ATTTTCTCCTGCCCATCGCGCCGAGTTCCGCCCATGGGGGCGCGGGGCGCCGCATCGGCAGAAAGCTCGGGAATCGTCACGTCGCCCAAGGGGTCGGGGCTCTGCGCCGAGGGGGCCGCCGGAACCGAGGGGGACAGAACCGTTCCCGGCTCGCCGGCCGTCGAAGGCTTGGCCGCGGATTCCTCAAGCTCGTCGCCCCCGTCGGGGATTGCGGGAGGCTCCTCGGGGGCGCCTGCAGCCGAGCTGTCCGCATTCCCGGGATCGGCAAAAGCCGAACCGCCGGCGTTTGCAGCCGCGGGCGGAATGACGGAACTGACCGGCGCGGCCGGGCCTGTCGCGGCCGAGCTCGGAACAGCCGAACTGGGAGCAGCCGAGTTGGGCACGGCCGGATTTGGAGCAGCCGAGTTGGGCACGGCCGGATTTGGTGCAGCCGGGCTGGGAGCAGCTGACGCGTCGGAATCGACAGGCGCGGCCGCATGCCTTCCCTTGACGGGCTGCGGGGAGCGGATCTCGATCGGCGGTATCTCCGTGGCCGCCAAAAGCTCGGCCGGAACCTCGAAGACATGCCACCTTTCGCGGACGGGCGCCTTGACGACGTCGGCGAAGATCTCCTTGAGCTCGGACTCGAGCACGGTCTCCTTCTCCATGAGCCGCGAGGCCAGAATGTCGAGGATTCCCCGGTTTTGCGCCAGAATCGCCCAGGCCTCACGGTGGGCGTTCTCAACGAGTCCGCGCGCCTCGACGTCGATCGCGCTGACCATTCCGTCCGAATGGACTTCTCCGCCGCCGCCCATGGTCCGCTCGAGGGGGTCGGCGTCTTCGGCGGCGAGGCGGATGATCCCGACCTCGGCGCTCATGCCGTACTCGGTGACCATGCTTCGGGCTATGCTCGTGGCTTTCTGGATGTCGTTCGACGCGCCGGTGGTCGGATCGTGGAAGACGATCTCCTCGGCGACGCGCCCGCCCATGGCGTAGGTCAGCTGATCGAGCAGGTCGTTGCGGGAGACGGAGTAGCGGTCCTCGGTGGGCAGGACCATCGTGTAGCCGAGGGCGCGTCCGCGCGGCAGGATCGTCACCTTGGTCACCGGGTCGGCGTTGTGCAGAGCCGCCGCCGTCAGCGCGTGGCCCGCCTCGTGGTAGGCGGTCAACAGCTTGTCCTGATCGTTCATCGGCCGCGAGCGCCGCTGCGGACCGGCCATGACGCGGTCGATGGCCTCATCGACGTCGGGCACGCCGATCGCCCGGCGTCCGAACCGGGCGGCCAGCAAAGCCGCCTCGTTGAGGATGTTCTCCAGGTCAGCTCCCGTGTATCCGGGCGTGCGCCGGGCCACCATGGCCAGGTCGACGTCGGGCGCGAAAGGCTTGCCCTTGGCGTGGACCTTGAGGATGGCCTCGCGCCCCCTGAGGTCGGGGGCGTCCACGGAGATCTGGCGGTCGAATCGGCCGGGGCGCAGCAGAGCCGGGTCGAGCACGTCGGGCCGGTTCGTCGCCGCGATGAGGATGACGTTGGAGTGCGAGTCGAAGCCGTCGAGCTCGACGAGGAGCTGGTTGAGGGTCTGCTCGCGCTCGTCGTCGCCGCCGATTCCCACGCCGCGGCCGCGGCCCACGGCGTCGATCTCGTCGACGAAGACTATGGCCGGCGCATTTTCCTTGGCCTTGTTGAACAGGTCGCGAACGCGCGAGGCGCCCACGCCCACGAACATTTCGACGAACTCGGAGGCCGAGATCGAATAGAAGGGCACCCCGGCCTCGCCCGCCACCGCCCTGGCCAGGAGGGTCTTGCCCGTTCCGGGAGGCCCGTAAAGGAGGACTCCTCGGGGGATCTCCGCCCCGAGCGCGTGAAAGCGTTCGGGCGCGGTGAGAAACTCGGTGATCTCCCGCAGCTCGGCGACGGCCTCGTCCTCCCCGGCGACGTCGTTGAAGGTGACGTCGGGCTTGTCCGGGTCGAGCTGCTTGCGGTCCTTGATCCTGCCGAAGGCCCCCATCCCCGACTGCATCCGAGGCAAAAGGATCATAAAGGCCACGATGATGATGAGCATTGGAACGGCCATCGTCAAGATCGAGGACCAGATCGAGGCCTGGGGGACGATCGAGTCGTATCCGAGCTTCGGCTTCGCCTGTTCGGTCAGCCTCGCGATCTGCTCGGCCTGCGGCTCGACGTAGGAGAATTGGACGCGCTTGCCGACGTCGTGGCTCTTCCCCTTCTCGTCGGTCGCCTTCGTCGGCTGCGAGAGCCACAGGCGGACCTGCTGCGTCCCCTCGGTGATCTGCACCCGCTCGATCTGTTTGCCTTTGAGAAGCGAGATTCCCTCGGAAGTTTTGACGGCAGAGAAGTGCTCGCCGCCGAAGAAGAGCCACAGGCCCGAAGCGACGAC
Organism: uncultured Ancrocorticia sp.; assembly: GCA_905373325.1. Lineage (GTDB taxonomy): Bacteria > Actinomycetota > Actinomycetes > Actinomycetales > Actinomycetaceae > Peptidiphaga. The sequence continues at coordinate 8,494 of CAJPTB010000031.1, read as the reverse complement.
GCCGACGAAGAAGAAAGCGGTGAACATTCGACGCATGGACCGCTTCTTGCGATCCTTCGCGTCTTTGGGCGTTTCCTTTTGGCCGGTTTTGGCGCCGTCGGCGCTTCGGCCTGCGGGGCGCGAGGCCCCGGCGCTGCGCCGCCGGGGCGCGTCCGCGTCGGTTCGCCCGCTTCCGCCGGTCGATTGCCCGGCGCCGCCAGGCTCGTCGCCATTCGATCCGTCCGCTCGCTCTTCTGCGGATTCGGCTTCGATCTGCATCTTCTGCGCGGCTGCCCTCCGGCTTCGGGGCGAAGGCACGGGTGCGGGCGCGCCTTCGTTGCGTTCTTCTTCGGTCACATTAGCCTCCATAAACGTGCGGCGCGAGCGTTCCCACGAAGGGGAGGTGGCGGTATCGCTCGGCGTAGTCGAGTCCATATCCCACAACGAACTCGTTCGGAATGTCAAAACCGACGTAGTCGACGTCGATCGCGACCTTGGCAGCCTCGGGCTTGCGCAGAGTGGTCGCTATACGCACCGATTCGGGCCCCCTGGAGAGCAAGTTGGATCTCAGCCAGGAAAGGGTGAGCCCCGAGTCGATGATGTCTTCGACGATGAGCACGTTGCGTCCCTGAATATCGGTGTCGAGGTCCTTGAGAATGCGGACGACGCCGGACGACTTCGTCCCCGAGCCGTAGGAGGAGACGGCCATCCAGTCCATTTCCAGCGGAATGCGGATCTTCCGCGAAAGGTCGGCCATCGTCATGACGGCCCCGCGCAGCACTCCGACGAGCAGGAGGTCTCTGCCTCGATACTCCTCGTCGATTTGCGCAGCGAGCTGCGCAAGGCGCGCGTCTATCTGCTCTGCGGTCAGCAGGATCTTCTCAAGGTCCCCGCCCATGTCAGCTGCTTCCACGGTTCTCCTCCCGATTCGTTGGAACTGCCCCATCGAATGTTATCCGACCTTCGTCGATTGTCACCCTCATTCCTGGAAGGTCGAGGCTCGACCCTCCGCGCCGCCGCGAAACCAGGGAATCGAGGGTGGCGATGTGCCACGAGGTGAGCTCTCCGGGCCTGGCCCCTCCGTCGATGGCGCGACGGCGAAGGATTCTGGTGCGAAGAGCCGAGGGCAATCCGCCCAATTCCCGCACGGACGGCTCGGCGCCGAGCTTCGCGTCGATCTCTTTGGCGAACCCGTCGAGCGCGCTGAGGTCCTCTCGGATCATCGCGGCCGTTCGCGCGAGCGCCTCCACCACGCCGGGGCCGAGCGAGTCCTCGAGCGCCGGCATGCAGCGGTGCCTGACGGCTGCCCGGCGCAAAAGCGACCCGTCGGCGGCGCGCACCGGCGAATCGACGTCGTTGGTGGGGTCCTCGACCCATTCGACGCCCTCCGACGCCAGCGCCCGGCGAAGTTCGGCGCGGCGAAGCCCCAGAAAGGGCCTAATGAGCGGCACGTCGGGGGCCCCGGGGCACGCGCCGACGGCGGGCATGCCCGCGATTGAGCGGGGCCCGGAACCGCGGCCCAAGCCCATCAGGACGGTTTCGGCCTGGTCGTCGGCGGTGTGCCCGCATACGACCGCGGCCCGGCCGGGCATCGACCTGGCCGTCTTGGCCAAGGCGGCGTACCTGGCCGCGCGGGCGGCCGACTCGACGCCGCCCTCGCCTTTCGATTCGGCCCGCGCCACAGCTGCGGACTCAACGCCCATGGCTTCGAGCGCGCTGCAGACGCTTGCGGCCTCGTCGGCTGAGCCCTCGCGCCACCCGTGGTCCACGGTGAGACTCGAGGCGACGATCCCCTCGCGTCGGCACACGAAAACCGCCGCCTGGGCCAGGGCCATCGAGTCGGAGCCCCCGGAGACGGCCAGCAGCACGCTCGATCCGGCGCCCACGCCGGCGGCGTCGAACGCTTCCTCCACGGCGCGCCGCGTGCGGGCGAGAGCGGGATGCGGTCCTCCCATCAGACCCCGACGCGCTGAATCCACGCGCTGGGCGCGTCGATTTCCTCAGGCGTGGGAGCGTGGAGCGGATTCTCCCACACCTTGTTGAACCCGGCGTGCCCGACGGCGTCGACGACCGCGCCGACGAAGGCGGAGCCCCTGCGATATTGGGCCGCCTTGAGATCGAGGCCGAACGCCTTCGAAAGAACGGACTTCAGCGGATTCTTGGCCGCCCGACGCCGCTCCATCGAGGAGACGAGCCGCCGCTTGGACGGCATGAGCGAGAGGGGAACGGCGTTCATGACGTGCTCCGCGTGGCCTTCGAGCAGGCTCATCATGGACATCGCCTCGGCGGCCGATCCGCTTTCGAGATCGACGTCGTCCTGCTCGAGCAGCGAACGGAGGCGGGAGACGAGATAGTCGACGATCCACGGCGCCGCCGCGAACTGCGCGGCGTGGGTCAGCTCGTGAACCGAAATCCAGAGGGAGAGGTCGCGCCGGTCGAGCGAGTATTTCGCGGCGAAGGCCGCCGCGTTCGGGGCGACGAGCAGAAGGCGCTTCGCCAAAGGGTCATACTGGCCGAGCACCCTTGCTGCGAGCACGCTGGCCCCGAGCGCCAACTCGACGGAGCCGCAGAAATCCGCAAGCTTTCCGGTCCCTGCGGCGAGCGCGGGCCCGAGGAGGCCGCCGGCGGAGTCGGCGGCGGCCTTCGCCCACCCGGCTCTGTCGACGACGAATACCGGGATCTCCTGCGCAACGGCCGCCGCCTCGGAGAGGCCGGTGACGTCGGCGACGATCTCAGGAGCGCGGCGAGCCTGCGAGTGCAGCTGGTCCACGATTGCGCGCGCCTGGGTCGCCGACACGGACGGACCCGCGCCGGAAAGCCAGCGGGCTACGGAGCGTGACATTTCAGGGTTGATCGTCGCCATGGAGACAACCGTATCCCCGCGATCGGGCAGACGCCATCGCCGACCCCGCCTTTTTCGCCGCCAGCGCAGCGTTCCGCCGCTTTCTAGACGGCGGCCCCTTCAGTTTCGCCCAGCTCCCTCTGACAGCTTGAGAAACGCACAGGAATCTCTGCTGGGATGTCACTGGCATCGCCGCTCAATCGTCAATTGCCGTTTTCACTCATCTTGAGGGTGAAGTTGCTCGTCAAACCTTGAATCATGTTGTTTTGTCTGCTGCTGCGCTTCATCGTCAAAGGGATTCATGCCGCTTCCTTCCTCAATCGTTTTGTTCAGATCGTCAAGATCGGTCTGAGCCTTTGCGTCCTGTTGCTCAAAATCAGCCTGTGCCAGACGAAGATTGACTATTCCTTCCTCGACTTGCCAATTCAGATCGCGAAGCAGCTCGCACAGCCTTTGCTTCAGATCATCAAATCCTAAATGGGGGCCGTACTGTGACATTCCTATCGATCCAGGCCTTTCCACCACCGCAGACATTGACACACCGTCCAGTTTCTCGGCCGATTGATTTAGAAGATAAGTGACTTTAAGCAAATAATACGAAACATCAGAGACAGCGTCTTCTTTGATCAAAGTCACTTGGTCTTTGTCGTCTGCATCGGTAACGCTTGAATTCGCGCCGCCCCTAACAAGGCGAAAAACAGCACTGTCAAAGTCTCTTCCCTGATCGGCTTTGACTAGTTGATTCGAGTACGACATGAGAGTTGCATGAACGCCCCGCTCCATCATTTCGAATCTTTCGGCGAAAGCCGAAAAGTTGTTGTGGAGCTGACTCATTAAACTGCTATAAGTATTGGCTTCGGCCTTAGCTTCACTCTGCATCTCCTGAAGATCTTTCGTCGCCGTGAGAATGAGCTGTGTAACCGAAATCGCTAAATCTATTCCCCCGGAAGCCGGAAGCGACAAGGCGGATATCGCCCAGTCTAAAAACTTGGAGTCCATCTCGCACGAACCGGTCTGCCCCTTAGCGACTTCTTTGAACGCCGCAGTGGCTTCGGTAATCATCTTGATGACTTGAGCTCTTGCTCCAAGAAAGGCCCTCTGTTCTGCGAGCAGCGATGCTGCATGCAGATTGGAAAGGAAGCACAAGTTCTTTACCACGTCAGGAAGTTTAGTGAAGTACATTTTCTTGAAGACACTCATAGCGCTGCCTTTGAGGTCGCTGTCGTTAACCGACAATCCCTTGATGTAGCTCCCAATTGGGCCGGGAAGAATGCCTTCCGGCGATTGCTCGTCTTCACCTTTAGCGTCAATTCCCGGCACTTTCGTTCCAGGATCGGGAAGCTTCGTGTCCCCTATATCCGCAGACAGGTTGACTATGACGTCACTCCGATAGGCTCTGAGCGCATTCGCTATGTTGTTCGGATCTGGAAGGCCCGCCCAGGGGCCGACGATCTTATCTACAGCATTCTTGACCTCGCTGAATTTACCGGCATAGTACTTATCGTCCCTGTGGTCATTCCAGTCCTCGAGCATCCCTCCCAACCCCAACGGAAAGTTGCTAGTGCTATCGCCGCCGCCTTCTCCGTCTTCACCGGGCAAAGAAACATAAAAAGTGCCGTCAGAACTTGTTTTCTCGTACTTACCGTTGACGATCGAATAACCTTCCAAACTGTACATATATGCATCGATAGCAGCGCGTTTGAGATTTCCAACAAGTTCTGCAAACTTAGCATAATCATAATCGGTCATAAGTAACCTTTCCGCCATTACCGCATCGGCAAACTAACAATGTGCTCTTCACTTTAGAGGCAACCCCCATCACTGTCACCTTGATCGACGGGGAGGCGTTCCCCTAACGGCCAGCCTTTTCACCCTTTCCTTTCGACACAGTCAGTCAGCTGCCTTGAAACGTGGCTCAAGTTCGCGGTTGAAAGGGTCAACGGCCTGTTCGCCGCATCCGCTTTCTGACATGCTAAAGCAGCCTCAGGCGCCCGCCAGGGACACGACGAAGCCGTCGATCGCATGCCTGGCGGAGGTGAACGAGCCGTCTGGGATCCCGTCGATCAGAATCGAGAACGTCAGCAGCCTGCCGCTCTTCGTTTCGAGGAAACCGGAAAGCGAGGCGGCATTGGACAGCGTTCCGGTCTTCGCGCGCACTTTGCCGGCCGCCGCGCTGCCGTGCATCCTGTCGTCCAGTGTGCCGTCGAGCGCGGAAACCGGGAAGCCCGACGTGATCGATTCGAGGGCGCAGCCGTCGCACGAGGCAACCTTCTTCACGATTTCGTTCAGCAGAGAGGCGCTCAGCCGGTTTTTCGGCGAAAGCCCCGAGTTGTCGTCGATGACGACGCCGGAGGCCTTCACCCCGATCTTCTTCAGATCGGCGAGCGTGGCTCGGCCGGCGCCCTCGAAGCTCGCCGGCTCGCCCGATTTGACCGCGACGAGGTGGCCCAGGATCTCCGCCGTCGTGTTGTCCGAATGCTTGAGCATGAAGTCGACGAGGTCGCGGACGGGGGCGGACTCCACGGAAGCCGCTTCCCGCGCCTGCTTCGGGGCCTGGCTGCGGCGGACGGAGCCTGAAACGGGAACCCCGCGGGCGGCCAGCTCCCTGGCGAAGGCCTGCCCCGCCTGGATGTCGGGGTTCGCGGTGTAGGCCTTGCCGGAGTTGCGCGATTGGTTGACGGCCAGGGGGCGCAGCTCCATGACGAAGGATGCGTTGCCGCCCGTGACGCTGGGATTGCGCTGGGGCCCCGAAAAGAGCGAGGAATCGACGGCCACCTCGGTGACTCCGGCTTTGCGGGCGGCGTCGGCGGCCTTGTCCGCAAGCTCGCCGATTCCCGCCCTTCCATTGACGGCCGCGGGATTTGGGCCCCCGGCCCCGAGGAGCGCGTCGCCTCCGCCGACCAGATAGAGCGTCTTGCCCTCGATCTTCGCCGTCGTCTTCAGCGTCGTCTCTGGCCCCAGAACCCGCAGGGCGACGGCCGCCGTCACGATTTTCATGTTCGACGCCGGCGCACGGGCGGCGTCGGGCTCCAGCTGGGCGATCGTCTTGCCGGTGGCGACGTCGGCCACCACGGCGGAGACGTGTCCGTGCGCCTCGGGAGAGGCGGCGAGCGAGCCCAGCGCAGAGGTGACCGCAGCGTTGTCGACCTTGGCGTCCGCGTTCCACGACGGGAGCGCCTCAGGGGCGGAAGCGGAGGAAACGCTGGGATAGGGAAGCGCTTCGCTCTCTGTGGGCCGCGTGGTGAGAAAGCCCGGGGTAATATCATATGCATCGGCAACGACGTAGCCGCCGAGGGCCACAGCCAAAGCCGTCGCGAGGACCGTCATCCGTTTCACTATGCAAGTTTCGCATGGTCCGGCGGCCATCGCACGCCGGGCGACCGACGAAGGAGTGCGCACATGATGGAATTCGATGTCACCATCGAGATCCCCAAGGGCAACCGCAACAAGTACGAACTCGACCACCACACCGGCCGCATTCGCCTCGATCGCATGCTTTTCACCTCGACGCGCTACCCGGACGACTACGGATTCATCGACGACACCCTCGGCGAGGACGGGGACCCCCTCGACGCCCTCGTGCTCCTCGACGAGCCGACTTTCCCCGGGTGCGTCATACGCTGCCGCGCGCTGGGCATGTTCCGAATGCGCGACGAGAAGGGCGGAGACGACAAGGTCCTGTGCGTTCCCGCGGGCGACCAGCGCGCCTCCTGGCGCACGGAGATCGACGACGTCTCCGAGTTCCACCGCCTGGAAATTCAGCATTTCTTCGAGGTGTACAAGGACCTCGAACCCGGAAAGTCGGTCGAGGGCGCGCATTGGGTCGGCCGCGAAGAGGCCGAGGCGGAGATCAAGGCGTCCTTCCAGCGGGCCCTCGACGAGCACTACTACGACCACTGCTGAGACTTGCCGAGGCGGGCGCATGCCGCCCGCCTCTGAAGCGCGGCATGCCGCCGAGGGGAAGCGCAAAGCGCGCGGCTAGGCCAAATCCGCCTGCTCCCGAAGCGAACGCGGGAGCCGCGCGACGGCGACAATCCCGAGGCACACGAGCACCGTGGCGGCGACGGCCATCGCCGCGGCGAACCCTGCACGTTGGACGGCGAATCCGGTCAGGAGCGGACCGCCCGCCAGCCCGCCGGCGTAGGCGAGATTGTAGAGGGCGAAGGACCCGCCCAGCGTGGGCGGGACGGAACGGCTCCCCTGCTGGCTCATGAGCGTGGTCGAGGGCGTCAGGAGCAGCGCGGAGGACGCGCCGAGGAGAACCATGCCGGCGCTTGTCTGCCACATTTCGTCGGCCACGCCGATCACCACGAGCGCCGTCGCGGCGGCGACAACGCCGCCTCCGACGAAGAGCCGCGGCGAAACGGCCGCGACGAAGCGCCCGACGATCGGATTGACTGTGATCGAGGCGAATTGCTCGCTTCCGCCTCGCTCCCCGCGGACGCGGTGCCGAAATGCTCGACGAGGAGCCCTGCCAGCGGCGGGCCGACGAGCACGCCGAGGGTGATCGTCGACAGCGCGACGCCCATTGACTGGCCGCGCTTTTCCATCGGCGTGGTCGCAGCGATGAGACAGAGTGCGGCCACCCAGGACATGCCGCCCGCGATGCCCTGGGCGAGGCGGGCGACCATCAGCAGCCAGTAGGGGCCGCCGGTCGCGAAAAGCAGCGTCGCGGCGGCCAGGCCGCCCAGTCCGATCAGCAGCGGAGTTCGAGGGCCGTGACGGTCGACGACGCGGCCGGCGAACAAGGTGGCGACGATCATCGCCGCGGCGTAGGAGGCGAATAACACTCCCGTGGCAGCCGACCCCGCCCCGACTACCGCGGGAAGACGCGGCAAAACCGGAACGGCCAAACCATGCACGAGCATGTCCGTGAACAGGGCGGCCGACGACACGACGAGCGCTCGCGCCGGCGTGGTTCCCCCGGTCGGGGGATTGTATGGAACAGTCATGAAAATCAAAGTCTTTCTAGGAGAGCAACCCCCTCACCAGAGCAGCGACCGCTGCGTCGAGGCCTTGGGGCTGCGGAAGGTCTTGTGGCCGGGTCACCGCCGTAACGGTGAACCCTTGCAGCAACACGAGCGTCAGGCTCGCGATCTGATCGGGCGGCAACGCGCCCGCGGGGAGCGAGGCGGAAGCGAGCAATTCGGCGATTCGCGCGTGCCAACGGTCCAACCCCGAGCTTTTCTCAGCCCATCCGGAGGCTTTCTCGCCCCATTCGGGGGTCTTCTCGTCTAACGCAAAGTTTTCCTCGGCCGAGTCGGCGTCTTCCCCGCCTGCCCCGGGGGCCTTCTCGCCCGGATTCGAGGCCTTCGCGGGAACGCGTCCGAATCCTTGCGGCGCGACGAACACGGTTGTGTAGGCCAGAGCTCTGAACATCAGGTTTTCAGAGAGCAGCCGTACGTACGCGGTGAACAGGCCGGACAACCACGACGCCGCCTCGACGTCGCCGTCCGACTCCGCGAAAAGCCGTTCGCCGTATTCGGACCACCCCCACGAGAGCGCTTCGCGCAGCAACGCGCGCTTGTCGCCGAAATGGTGGTGCAGCGCGCCGCGCGTCACCCCCGCCCGCTCGGAAATCGCCTCGAACGTCGCCCCCCGCCACCCTTTTTCTTCGAAAACCATCAGCGCCGCGTGGAATCCCTCGATGGGAACACAAGAGCGCAAGGTGTG
>CAJPTB010000030.1 GCA_905373325.1 uncultured Ancrocorticia sp. | reverse complement strand
GAGACCACACGCAGACGCGCTCGGTACTTCGAGGCGCGGATGCCGGCGTCGCGCACCCGAGCGGACTGGGCCGCGTAGGTCTCGTTGTAAAGGTCGGCGCCTCCCACGCCGCGCATGACGCGCAATCCTGCGATTCCGTCGGAGGCGATCGAGGTGAGAATCCCCGATTCCTCCCGCTGCTCGGCCACCCGCGCCTCGAATGGCTTGACCATCCAGCTGGTGACGGCCATGAGAATCGGCATCCCGACGGCGACGAAAAGCCCCAAAGGCACGGAAATGCCGATCATGAGGGCCACGACCGCGACGAAGCCGAGGAACGATCCGATGACGGACGGCAGATAGGCGGTGAACGAACCGACTCTCTCGGCGTCCACCGTCATCGCCGTGACGATGTCGCCGGAGGCCATGTCGCGGCCGACGTCGGTTCGCCGGCCGAATACGACGCGCATGAGCCGCCGTGCGGGGTTCCATGCCGCCCGCATGGCAATGACGATTTCCATCACTTCGGACACGCTTGTGACGGAGTTGAGGAGGACGAGGCCGACGAACAGGCCGACGCCGGGAAGGATCTCCGGGGTCAACCCGTTTTCCAGTCCCGAATCGAGCACTTTGCCGAGCGCCCAGGGAATGAGGGCCGTGCAGACCGAGGCGATGCAGACCATCGCCGTATAGACGAGGTTGATTTTCCAGGTGTCTCGGAACGCCTTGCGCATGATGCCCGACGGCGTTGCCGGGACGCGGTCTGGCTCCGAGGTGTCTTCCCTCATGAAGCGCGGCAGGCGCCTGGGCATGGGGACGACGTATATGCGATGAGAATGGGATGTCATTGTTGTCTTTCGTAGGCAGGGCTGAAAACCCCGCGTATAGCCTTGACTGGGGTGAGGTCATGTCGCCGCGGAATGGACGTCGCGGCGCAGCTAATCAACGAAAGTTATTCATAGCCTGAGACATTACCACAGGAATTCGGCGATTCGCACGCCGTTGGGGAAGCTCCTCGCCCATCCGAGGACGCTCTCCGCTTTTCTGCGGAAACTTCCCACTCTTCTCGGGAAACGAGACGGCGGCCTGCCTTCAGGAACGGCGCCCGCGCTGCCGACAGCTTTCAACTCCCGAGAAGGCACGTCCACACCCGCAAGGCGTCCCATCCGGAAGACACGCCCACATCCGCAACGCGTCCCATCCGGAAGACACGCTCACATCCGCAACGCGTCCCATCCGGAAGACACGTCCACACCTACGGCGCGTCCTCGGCCCGGAAACGTCCGACGCCCCGAGAAAAAACTTTGCAAGAATTTACTTTAACTCTTTACTTCCATTCAGTAGTTGAAATTGTTACCATCAAGTGGAGGGTCACTTTCCCTGAAAGCTCGTGGCTCCGAAACCGAGCGCCGCTGCGCTCACGATGAATGCGAGGCATGCATGTCAACAATCCGAACCCCCCGACGTTTCGTCGCCTTTGCGGCGGTTGCCGTCTCGGCTTTCTTGCCGATGTCGGCGTCTTTGGCCGACGATGCGTCGACGCCGTCCCCGGCGGCGCAAGCCACAGCCGCTCCGACGTCGGCTGAAAATGTGCCCTTCGCCCCTTCGGCCGCCGACGTCGCCCGCGTGCGCCAGCGCGTACAATCCGACCCCGCTTTCGCCTCGCGCTCCGCGCAGGAGAAAGAGAACCTCGTGCGCCTGCTCCTCCAGGGGACGTCGGCGCCTGCCCGGACGAACGACGGGCGCTCCCTTGCCCTCGTCGCCCCGCAAGTGCAGGGCTACGGCAAGACTGACGCCGACGCCGCCGCCAAGACTAAGCTTTACGCGACTGTCGACGGCGCCTCAGATCCCTCGAATCTCGCAGCGCGGGCGGAGTTTGCCGACGGCTACTGGAAATTCACGGTCCGTCTGCACAATGTCGGGAGCCGGTCGCAGTACGTCGGCTTCAGCGGGTTCACCCTCCTGAAGCTCGGCGGCGAGGGAGGAAAGTGGACGAACCCCCACCTCAGGACGTCCTTCGGCGTGGACGGAAGAGCGGTTTACGGCGTGAGGGTGCCCGCGCACGGCGAGCGGACCGTGACCGTTTCCGTCAGCGATCCGAGCTACAGCCTCTACGAGTACGTGCTTCGCGGCGGCTCCGCGACCGCTCCGCTGGGAGGATTCGTGAACTTCCGCCCGGCTGAGGACAAGACTGCCCCGGCGGTCTCAGTCCCCTTCACGGGCATGTTCAAGGCGCTTTGAGCGCATAGCAGAAACCGGACGGCGGGGCCGCCGATGCAAGCGCCCCGCCGTCCCGGAAGGGCTCGGAAGGGCCCGGCAGCGCACCTCGGGGGCGACGTCGCCCCTGGTGATCACCGCTGCACCTCCTAACCGGGTCGGCGCCTGTCATCTTATCCGCAAACGGAAGGCTTGTCGGCCTTGCCTTTCTACTTTTTGCACGGCCGACTTTGCAAGGCCGACCGACCGCAAAGCTAACGAACGTCCCTGCGTTCGAACAGCCATGCCGCGATCGCCGTGAGGCACACGACCCACACGAGGAGAACGAGCATCCCGGGGCCCGGATCTAGAGCGTCTCCCCCGGCCCTCGTGAAAACGGCGAAAGTCGAACGGTCGGGAAGGAAGCGGGCTGCCGAGACTATTCCCGACAGCAGCTGGGAGAGCCCCAGGAAGAGGGGAATGAGAACCGCCCCGGGGACGACGGCGGATCGCCAGACGACGGCGAGGCCCGCGGCCACGAAGGCCATTCCCACCCAGGAAAGCGCGATCATGGCAGCCTTGCCCGCCCCGGGAAGAGCGACGCCCCCGGCGGACATCGACAGGCTCAACCAACCTGCGAGAACGCCTCCCGCCAAGGCGGCGAGCGTGAGCGTCGTCAGAACGGCCAGCTTGGCCGCCAAAAGGCGCAATCGCCGCGGCGTCGCCAGAAGCGCCCCGCGAAGGCTCGAGCTCTCGTACTCCTGCCCCAAAACCCCCATCGCGAGGATCGCCGTGAAAAGCTGGGACAGCTGGAGGGACCGAAGCAGGCCTTCGCTTTCCCCGACGGCGTTGCCAGCCGCCGCAATCGCGACAACGGGCACGCACGCCAACGGGGCTGCAACCCCGAGGGCGTCAAACGGGTGGGTTATGGACTTGCGCAGCTCGGACGCGTAGAGCCCCACGGCTATCGCGCCCCCACGTCTCTCCTGGAGAACACCGCCCATCCGGCGGCGACGAACAGCGCGAGCCATGCGACGAGGGCCGCGAAACTCGCATTTTGGCTGACGTGGCACGACTTGTCCGGAATTGCGGAAAGGCAGCTTCCGGCCACCGAGGGCAGGAAGGCGCTTCCGCTCCACCGGCTCACAAGTGCGTTGCCTATTCCAACGGTCAGCGGGGCCAGCACGGCGGCGGCTGGCAGCCAGTTGCGGCACAGGAGCGCAATCGCGTATGACATGAGGCCGAGCGCCGTCCAGTGCACCGCTTTCCAGGCAATGAGCCGCCAGACGCCCGAGGTGAGAGTTGCCGGGTCCACTCCGCTTTGACTGTGCGCCGCAAACTGCTGGGCTGCGACCGTCAGATACGCGGACGCAAAGCCGACGAGAAAGAGGAAGGAACCCAGGCCGAGGAACTTGGCCCCGAGAACGCGAGACCTTCGGTTGACCGCGAGAAGGGTGGTCCGCACTTCCCTCGTTCGATAGTCCGCCGCACCGAGGATGGCCGCGTAGATGAGGATGACGAGCTCGCCCACGGGCAGAACGTCGAAACCGAGGTACCGCGGATCTCCCACAGGCTCGGCCAGCTGGGGATGGGTCTGCGGCGTCGCGTCCAGGCCAATCGCCAGAAGCTGCCTGCCTTCGATGTAGGAGAATAGAGGCTGCACAAGGAACAGGAGGGACAAGAAGACGACGAGGCCCCTGCCCGCCCCCATCTTCCGAAACTCGAGCCAAACGCTCCTGAAAAAGGCGCTCATGCAACCCCTTCCGTCAGTTCGAAGAAAAGGTCTTCGAGCGAGGAGATCTTTTCCGTCGCCTCCGCGAGGGGGGAGTCGAGCAGGATGCTGCCCTTGGAGATGACCACCGCGCGATCGGCCACCGCCTGCACCTCGGAGAGCACGTGGCTCGACAGCAGAACCGTACGCCCCAGCGCCGCCTGCCCTTTGACGAAGTTCCTGAACCAGCGAATTCCGGCGGGATCGAGGCCGTTGGTCGGCTCGTCGAGCACAAGGAACTGGGGCTCGCCCAGGAGGGCGAGCGCCAACCCGAGGCGCTGCCCCTCGCCGAGGGAGAGCGTGCCGAGACGCGACTTCCGCTTGGCGGAGAGCCCAACCTCCTCCAGAACCTGCGAGACTCGCGCGTGAGGGATGCCGTTGCTTTCGGCAATGATCGCGAGGTGGGACGCCACGGATCGCATCTTGTTTCCCGCCAACCCGTCGAAAAGCGCGCCCACGCGGGTGAGCGGCCGATCAATGTCGCGGTAGCGCTTGCCCCCGAACAGGGCCGAGCCGCTGTCGGGCCTGTCGAGGCCCAGAAGAATCCTGAGAGTCGAGCTCTTGCCGGCCCCGTTGGGTCCCAGGAACGCGGTCACCTCGCCGGGAGCGGCCGTGAAGCCCACGCCGTGAAGAATCTCGACGCCCCGATGGCTCTTTCGCAGCTCGCTTATGGAGATGCTGTTGACCTTCGTCTTTATGTCGGCCATATGCCCGCCCTATCTCACTATACTATATACAATAGTAGCTTAGACCAGGTGTTGCTCGCTTGCCAAGTTTCTGTAGATCTGCGACTTGACGACGAGCTCGGAGTGGGTGCCCGAGGCCACGAGCCTGCCGTGCTCTAGGACGTGGATGAGGTCGGCGTCCATTATGGTAGACAGCCGGTGAGCCACCACCAGAACCGTTCTGTTGCCGGCCATGTTCCTCAGCACGTCGCCGATCTGGCGTTCGTTGTGGGAATCGAGGTTGGCGGTGGCCTCGTCGAAGAGGAGGATCCGCTTGTTCGAAAGCAAGGCGCGGGCAATGGCCAGGCGCTGCCTTTCGCCGCCGGACAGCGAGGCGCCCGATTCCCCGACCGGCCCGTCGAGCCCCTGCTCTGAGCGGGTTGCGAGGTAGCCGAGGTTGACTCTTTCCAGGGCCTCCATGCATCTGTCGTCCCCGACGTCGCCCAGGCCGAGCGTGAGGTTCTCCCGCAGGCTTCCCGAGAGCACGGGCGCGTCCTGTTCGACGTATCCGAGCACGTTGCGAAGGTCGCTGCGCGAATAGTCGCGTATGTCTTTGCCGAACACGCGTATGGCCCCGCGGTTGACGTCGTAGAATCTCTCGATGAGCTGGAGCACGGTGCTTTTGCCGGCGCCGGAGGGGCCGACGATCGCCACCCGCTTGCCCTCGGGGACCTGCAGATTGAGTTTGTGGAGCACGAGGGAGTCGGCGTCGTCCATTTCCTGACCGAATTCGCGAGTGCCGTAGGTGAAGACGACGTCGTCGAAGTCGATGGCCGGGGCGTTGGGCTTGGCAGAGGCCTCGAGGGTCTTCAGAAGCTCGGGCGAAAGGAGGTTCGCCATGTCCAGCTCGTCTTCTCGCGGCAGATCCAGAATCTCGTTGATTCGCTGCAAAGATCCGAGGGACGAGTGCAGCTGTGAGAGCGCCGAGGCCATCTGGCCCAGCGGAGAGACGAGAATGAAGAGCAGGGCCGCGAATTGGACGAGCTCTGATATCGACATCGCCCCGATGCTCGTGCGGTAGGCCCCCACCAGGATGACGACGATCGCCGAAAGCTGGAAGCCGATGTTGGCGATAGGGCTGACGATCGACTGGACCTTGGCCATTTTCAGCCCGGCTTGCCAGGCGTCCTCCACCCGGCTTTCGAGCATCGAGGCCTCGGAGTCGGTGGCGTTCGTCGCGCGAATGGTCCGTATTCCGCCCATGTCCCGTTGAACCTGCGAGGTGAGGCTGCCGAGCTTTTGCTGAGCGACAAGGCTGGCGCCTTGGATCAAGCGGCTGACCGCGAAGAGGACGAAGCCGAGCCCGACGATGAGGGCGAGCGCCGTCCCCATGAGGAACGGATCGAGGAAGAGCATGAGCGCGCATGTCCCGATGACGAGAGGAAATCCCGTGGTGCACGCGACGAAGATCTGAAGGAATCCGGTTCGCAGGCTGGACGTGTCCGCCGCGACCCTGCTGACGAGGTCGCCCGCGCTTCGCTCGTCGTACTCCTTGATCTGGAGGCGTAGGAGGTGGTTGCTCAGTTTGCCCCTGGCATCGCGGACGATCGTTTCGCCGACCTTCTGCAGGTAGTAATACTGGAAGACCATCGCCACGCCGGAGGCAAGCAGCACCCCCAGAAACACCCCGATCCACCCGAGGCTCGGCAGCGAGAACGAGCCGTCGCTGAAGAACTTCGCTATGAACCCTGGAATCAGAAGGGTGAGCCCCGAGCCAACGAGGGCCATGAGGGCGGCGACGACGAGAAGCCGCTTGTCCTTGGCGAGCCCGAACAGGTCGCGCGGCCGCACGGGCGCGGCAGGCGGCGGCTCCATCATCCTGTCGGGTTCGACGAAGCCCGCGCCTGCGGATTCGCCGGAAGCCGCCGAAACGTCGGCGTCGCCGCGCGCCCGAACCTCCAAGCTCTTTGTGTAGTCCGCTATTTCGACGTTCTCGCTGACCGGAACCCCGCCGACCTCGACCCACGCGTGCCCGCGGAACGGCTCGAGGGCGAAGCCCGAGCACCACGTGATCGACCGTCGGCGATACTTGGCCGCCCTCGCCACGGCGATCGAGCGCAGGAGGCATCCCTCCTGGCTTCTGGCCCGCTCGCTCACGGTGCATACGGCGGCCCTGTCCGTGCGGGCCGTCTCCATGTCCGTCACGGGGTATTTCGAGGCCCACTTGCCGATGACGCGCTCGATGCGTTCGGGTTTCGCCTTGGCCAGCCGGGACGAAGCGAGAATGGCCCGGCGCGCGCGCATCCGATCGCGCCAGTGGGTTTGCGTGGTCTCTTCGGAGAAGAGTTGGATCGTCATGCCGCCACTCCAAGTTCCTTGATCTGGGCGAGGAAGGCTCTCACGTCTGCGTCGGCCGTCTTCGGGTCGACGTCGTAAGCCTCGACGACGCGGCGGACGATCGCATCGACGCCCATCGCCTCCCCCAGCGACTTCACGACGATCAGCCCGAGCTCGTTGAGCTGGAAATACCGCCCCTGCCTGCCGTCGAAAAGGACGGTGCCCTTCTCCGTTTCGAGGACGGACACTCCGGGCGCCAGCGACAGGCCCTCGTTCGTCATTTCCTTTTTCTTTTTAGCGAACACTGCGGATCCACCTTTCAGCGGCGACTAGCCTTTTCAATTCGAAGAGGAACTCGCTGGAGAGCGCCTGCATCGACAATTTCGATTTGAGGGCCTTGCGGTCGATGAGGCCCAGGTCCGCGACGGCGCCGTCGGCAAGGTCGCCGACGAGGTGCTTGCGGCGCGCGTACAGCGTCTCGTATGAATCCTGAGAATACTCGCCCTTCGTCGCCCTCGCGAAGATTTCGCGGGGCATGAGCCCGCGCATGGCGCGATACAGCATCGGCTTGTTCAGGAAGGGATGTCTGCGCATTTTCAGAGGCAGCGCGAGGGCAGCGCGCACGACGCCGGGGTCGACGAAAATCGAGGCCCACGTTGTTCGGCCCCGGCCGAGCATGTCGTTGACCTGGCGAATGATCGCGGCCTGCCCCAACAGAGACTCCAAGACCTGGTGGACGGTCCGGTCCCGGTTCATCGGCTGGAGAGACCCGGCGTCGAAGGGGGCGTGAAGGAGCTCTTTTGCCTCGCTCGAGAGGTACGAGGGGTAGGCAAACTCGCCGGACCATGACAGATCGTCCTTCGACGTCGAACCTTTGGAGGCAAGCTCGCGCATCGAGCGGTCGATCCAGCGCCCGTACTCGATCTTGCTCGCTATGCTCGGAATGCCGCGCCGCAGGGGCAGGCGGCGGTTGAGGCAGTAGCGGACTGCCAGGCACGGCGCCCGCAAGGGGGCTTGGTGCGCCAGAGACCATTCCATGGCCGGCAGCGGGGCAAACAGCTCGTCGCCGCCCAGCCCCGTGAATTGCACGCCGGCCGGGCGGGGTCGATCCGCGAGCGCTTGGGCGTACCCTTCGCTGTCGCACCACATGGGCGGCGTTTCGGGGATGTAGCCGTTGGGGAAGGGCACGCTGGCGTCGTAGGTGAGCCCGGTCGACCCGATCGCCGGGTAGAACGCGGCGGGTGCGCCGACGTCGTTGACGATGCGCCTGGCCCACATGTCGTCGAGGTTGTACTGAGAGCTCGACGAAGCATGCGTCGCGTCGAAGTGCACATGGAGCGCGCGCAGAAGATAGGCGTTCGCAGCCGAGTCGACCCCGCCCGAAACGTCGCAGGAAATCGGGCCGCCCCGCTCGCACCAACGGAAAGTCGCCTCAAACAGCGCTTGGCGCAGAGCCGCGACCGCGTTGTCGACGTCTTCCTCGCTTTCTCCCGGCCGTTCGAAGACAGGCGGAATCTGGATCGGGCGGGCTTTGAAGTTCCGCCCCGTCAGATTGCGATCCACGCGGAGCGCTTCAAAGGGTGCGAGCGCTTGGACGCCGTCCCAGGGAGCGATCCTGGAGGCAACGCCGAGGGGAAGGCCGTCCACCAGGAAAGAGGCGAGGAAGTTCCGGCTCACCGCCGTTCCGATTTCCTTGGCGATTGAGCGCGCCGACGTCGACAGAAGAAGAACGCCGTCTTTCACGGCCCAATAGAGGGCTTGCCCGGACCACGCCGGAACCAGGGCGATCGTCTGCGCCCCGTCGAAAAGAACGGCGACCCCCGAACCGTCCGTGTTCGCGAGCTCTTCCGCCGCACGCCGCGCCGTGACCTCGTCGGGCAGCGCAGCGACCGCATCGCGCATGGCTTGCGGGACGTCGAAGGCTACGCCGAAACGGACCGTCCGCTCACGCCTGCCTTCGTCAAGCACCCGCCATTCGAGGCCGGGCGGAACCCGTGTCGAAGAAAGGCGAGAGCCGTCCGAGCGCCTTCCTTCTATTAGTGTCTCTGACAATCTTGCCTCCTGTTTCCCGGCAGGGTGTGTGAGTCTTTCTATCGGAACGTCTGAGTCGTTGTGCCTATCGGGCCCTTGAGTCGGTGCCTCGATCGGGATGCCTGAGTCGGTTTTCAATCCGAGTACGGAAGTTACTGGTTGACCTAGGCACATCGCCCGGTTCGTCAGAGGCGCCGCAGGGCGACGTATTGCTTTAAACCGGATGCGGACCAAGGGCGTCGGCCCGCATCCGGCAATGTGACGCCCAGCATTCAAACGCAACGCCGAATGCTCGCGACGGGTGCATTCTCTGTAGGTCATTGAGGCGACGATGCGCTAAACATCCTCAAAAGGCATTGCTATTTCGCGCAGTTCGACCTCAACACCGGCCCGGTCAGAGGACGATGCGTCCTCGCCCGCCGATAAAGTCACGCAGCGGTCCGTAGAACCAGCCGCGGGTCGCATCGGCGTAGTCGGCGATCTGCTCGATCGCGGGGGAAACGTAAGCAGCCATGAGACTGCCTCCTATTCTTTTCTTCTAATTGTTGAACTTGACGATTATTGGCTGTCGGGTCCGTCGGCGGGAGCCGAAAATCTAGTCCTCAGCCCCCGCCATGGAGAATTCAGCTTGCGGACAGTTGCAACCTGCACACTGATGCCGCCCTCTTTCAGGTGCCAATCAAGGCTGTTGCAGACTCATCACCGAAATGATTAATCGGACATCTGCACCGCGGGCTTCTCAGAAACAGTCCGCCATCACTGACTCTTACCAGGGCCTTTCAACCCTAACAAAAGCCCGACCACCGTAAATGTCCCTCCAAGATCCATGGAACCAACCGCGGGTCGTGTCGGTGTAGTCGGCGATCTGCTCAATCGCGGGGGAAACGTAAGTAGCCATGAGGCTGCCTCCTATTCGTTGTTGTATACAGTCAAGCCGCTTCGCACGCTCAAACGAGCGACATGGAACGACGCGGCCTCCATCCCGTCACGCCGCGGGCACTTCGATTGCATGGACGCCCGGTAGGCATCGACGGGTTGGTCTAAAGACTTTCCCGGGGAAAGCCAAGCTTGCGGCAGTTCGCGTCGGCAAAGGCCATATGCCTTTGTTTGATCCGACGGAACTATTAAATCGCGAATCAAGAAGTATGAGGGGATAAGAGAAATGACAAAGGCACCAAGAGCTCTCGAAAAGCGCTCTAGCGCGAGGCCGACGATTCTTCACCGCCGGGATCAACGCATGTCAGCAGATCTTTGCGAACCCGAGAAGTGCTTTCGACGAAGGATTCGAAAAATCGGATACCCTAGGACCGAACATGAGCGATCATTGGCGTTAGCCAATCCATTTGAGACTAACGGATAGTTTTAAATCCTATTCATTTGTGATGGATCGAGTTTCAACTCGCTGCTTTACAAGAGCACCGAAGTTGCAGTGATTAACCTCGTTCCGTTCGCTTAGTTATAAGACTACTATCCAGTACAGTTCGTTTCAAGAACTAAAATAGTGACATAGAAGTCATTAATTTACGCTTTTCTTCCCTTTAGATTAAAGATTTGATTTGATAATATTCTTGCAATTTTCAAGAAACTACAAGATTATTGCTTCGAGGATATGCCGCTTTTCGGCGAGAGACTTCGTGAAGCACAAAATGCTTCCTTCGGTGCGGCCTGGATGCGCCGACGCGTAAGGTTCCCTCACTGTCTGACGCGTCGACGCATCCTCCAGCCTCAGCTAATTCGTTAGGACATTGCCTGCCCTAACGAGACTCAGCTGGAGAGGTTCCCGTTCGAGAAGATGATGTTGCCGCGGCCGCCGAAGATGTCACGGAACGGGCCGGGAATGAATCCCTGGGTCGCAACGGTGTAGTCGGCGATCTGCTCAATCGCGGGGGAAACGTAAGTAGCCATGAGGCT
>CAJPTB010000029.1 GCA_905373325.1 uncultured Ancrocorticia sp. | reverse complement strand
GATCTCCGCCTCTGCCGGTCTGCTCTTGGGATGGGGGCCGGCGCTGTGCCTGATCGCCTTGTGGTTCGTCTTCGTGAAGAGGAAGGTGCGCCCAGAAGGGTTGAATTTCGCCTGCCTGACGATGCTTGGCGTAGGCGTCCTTCTTGCGCTTTTGCGGCCTGCCGGGGCCATAGCCGTCATCGAAGTCGCGATCGTCGCGGTGTGCGCATGCCTCGTGTACGGAAACGGCGTAGGAAAGATGCGTCCCTTCGAGCAGGTCGATTCCGAGGACGCGCAGGATTCAGGCGACGCCCTTCGCCTGGGCGATTGGACCGATGCCAAAGCCGTCCGATTGAACGGCCGTGAGCCTAGGCCTAGCACCAGCGACGGCAAGCTGGGCGTTCGAGACGGCGAGCTAGATGACAGCGAGCTAGATGACAGGGCCCCCAAGTTTGTTGACGGGGCCGGCAAGCTGCTCAATGCGGCCGACAAGCTGGCTGATCGAGACGGCAAGCTGCCTGACGGGGGCGCTGGAGCGGACGGTCGGAGTCTCAAGAAGGGCGATCGGATGCTCGACGATCGGATGCTTGACGGACACGGCCTTCGGTTCGACGGTTCGACGTTGGACAAGCGGATTGTCAGACCGACGCCGCAGGCGCAAGGCCGCGAACCGGGCGGCCCAGAGCACGGCCGCCGCTCAGCCGGTTAGCGAGCCGCCATGCCCGGCCCCGCCGGATAGAGTGCAATCGGCGACTGGCCAGGCTCAATCAGCCAGGCCCAATCAGCCGGCCAGGAACTCCTTGATCGCGGGAAGGTCTCGTCGCGCCTGCTGCATGCCCTCTTCGTAGGCCGCCTGGATGCGCACGGCATTGCGCTCGCCGTTGGACACCGGCATGGTTTCGGGATAATAAAGGTAGGCTTTCCCCTCGGCCTGGAGCTGTTCCAATTCGTCGAGGGTGGCGTTGTAGCGCTCAGGACGCCTCAATATCGCCTCGACAACGGCGGGATACTTCTTAAAAATCTTCTGGTAAATCGCGGCAGGGGCCCTGACCGGCCCCCATCCCAAGAGCAGACCGGCAGAGGCGGAGATCCTCTCACGCGGCTGGCCGACTGCCACTTCCATCCCGACGGTGAACGTCACGATGCCAGCGGCGAGCATTTGCTGCCCTTCGGCGACGAGGAGGCCGAGTCCGATGCCGTTGGCCGAGGGGCCGGAATCGCCGGAGACCAAACCGTCGATGACGGCGGTCCGCCAGAAGTAGATGTACCACAGGCAGACGATCGCGGTCAGGGACAGGAGGCCGACGGCGACGCTCAGCGGCTCGTCAAGGTGACGCTTCATCGCATTGCCGACGGCTAGGAAGCCCGAGGCCAGGCAGACGATGAAGAAGAGGCGGCAGCGCCTGACTTGATGCCCCAAATCGAAAGGCACGCGAGAAAGCTCGCTTCGGTCAAACCTCGGGAGGGGATGTTGGGTCCACCGTCCAGCCAGGTCGATCAGCGCGGCCGCAAGCCATAGCCAGAGCCGCCGGTCTGGGCTCGCGAAGCATCCCGCAACCCACAGAAGCGAGGAAAAGCCAAGCCAAATCGCCACGGCCGTCCGCTGCCTGCGAAGCGCCTCGTAGACGTCCATGCGCCTGGCGACGAACGTCCTGCCGAACTGGAGGACAAGCATGGGAACCACGAACATCCAAGGGGAGCCGCCGAAAGCCCCGCCGATCGCCGTGTTCATGACGAGGCTCACGAGCATGGCAGCGACGACGACGGGATAGACGGCGCGCGACCGGATGAGAACGGTGGTCGAATCGTAAACGGTCAGGGACCACACGCAGAAAACGGCGAGGAGCAGAACGAGGGTTTCGAGCACTCCGCGCCAGTCGAGGTTCTTCAAAAGATGCTCGGACAGCTGCGCCAGCGCGAATACATAGACGAGATCGAAAAGCAGCTCGAGGGTGGTGACCTCTTGTTTTCTGCCCGGGTGGACGTCAAGGCGCCGTCCGGTGCCCGCTATCGATTCCGACACTGCTGTCTCCCTTTCATCACGTGCGCCAGCGAAGCGTGGATACCTGCGCCGTCGATGCTACACGTTGGCAGAGGGGGCGCGCGACGCCGCCGTCGGCCCCGAACAGCTTGAACAAAACGTCGCCCTCTCCCCCAACAGAACGTCGCCCTCCCCTCCAAAACAGAGAGGCGGCGGTCAGCCCATCGTCGCCCTGCCGTCGCCGGAGATCGGCAATGCGGGCCCGAGGAACCTCGGCTCGGGCTTGTAGATGCTCTTCCCGAGATCCTTGACCCGGGCGACCCATTCGCGCATGTCGCGTTTGAGCTGGCCCGAGTAGTTGTTTCCGTTGGCCGCGACACCCCAGACTTTCAGCCCCAAGGCGTCGCCCGTGTATATCGCGCGCGCCAGATGATAGCGCTGAGTGACGACGATCATCCGCTTGACCTTGAACACGTCGCGGGCGCGGTACATGGACTCGTAGGTCGAAAAGCCAGCGTGGTCTTCGAAGATGTCTTGGGGAGGGACGCCTTTGGCCTGCAGCCATTCGCGCATGACCTTGACTTCGTTGTATGCGACGGTTGCGTTGTCCCCCGAGACCAAAATCTTCGACGCGGCCTTCTTGCGATACAGCTCCAGCCCGCGCTCGAGCCTCTTGAGAAGCATGGGGCTCGGTTTGCGGTTCGCGCGGACCGAGGCCCCGAGAATGAGAATGCAGTCGGCTTTCGCGTCCGAAGGCACCGAGTCGACGGTCACGACGGAGTCGTTGGTCGACGTCGTCACGTAGAGGTTGAGGCAGGTGAAGACGAGAGCTCCCGTGACGATGACGGCCATGCACACTTTCACAATTCTCTTCACTAAGCTCTTCTTTCGTGGCGCGGACGCCTTGTCGCCCGGCCCGGTTGAGTTCCCGGTTGTATCCGATGAGTTCTCAAGTATATCTGTAGAATCCGCGTTTTCGGGGAGGCTGCGGGCGAAAGGCTCCGAAACCGAGCCGAGTCCGTGTCCGGCGGCCGTCGCAGCGGGGAGACCGCCCGCAGGCGACGAATCGGCGACGCGACGGCGACCGGTTCCCAAGCCCATCACCGCGGTGTCCTGCCGATCGTCGGCGGAAGGGCGGAAATCGAAGGATGCTCCGTCGCCGCCGAGTTCGAGCCTCTCGCCGGACTCCGCGTTCCCGCCAGACTCTATGTTCTCGCCGTGCAGATCGTCGATGCCCTGCGGCCCGCGCAGACCATCGGCTCCGCTCAAGACGGCATCTAGGTCGTCGCCGCTCTGCCCGGGGGCGCCCGCGCGCCAATCGGCGGCGCCGGCCGTTAAGGGAGCTGCATCAGCCAAAGGGGGCGTCGCGCCGGCCGGCGCAGGGGACGGAGGGGCATGGGAGTGCTTGCCTCTGGGGCCTCTGCGGGCAGAGATTCGAGCGGTGTTCCCGGCGTCGCCGAAAAGCTCGGACGCCGCCCTCGACGGCTCACGCGAATCAGCCGCCCGTCCGCGAGACGATCTCGCGTTCCCGTTGGAGTTGTCCATCTCGCCTCCCCGGTCGATTTGCCTGGTCTCCCTTCAAACATACAGGCAGAATCTGCGTCTTGCCGACGATTTTCATCACAGGCCCGCCGCAGGCGAGACAGGCTGAAGCATCGCTTCGACCGAAGCGAAATCACTAGGAACCAAGCGAGGTTAAAAACAGCTGCCGTCGCATAGCAGCAGCATTCTTCTCAATCCAATCGAGTTCGCGAGCGACGTCGGGATGGCGATCTCTCATGGCCTCAAGGTTGCCGAGAACGGCATTGACTGTCTCCTCGGCGAGGGACTCGAGGTCGGCGCCGAACCCCGAACTCTCAAAGGCCCCGTCAGCCGGAGGCCCCCGTCAGCCGAAACCCGCTCAGCCGAAACCCGCTCAGCCGGAGGCCCGTTCGGACGCCAGAATGTGCCTCGCCTCCTCGACAAGCGGCGTGACGGCTTCGCGGTCCGTATGGTCGTAGCCTTCGACGATGCCGTTGGCCACGGCCTCGGCCCATTCGCCGCGATGGCGATGCCTTTGAACCCGCTTGGAGAAAATCTTCAGAAGCGTCTTTTCGGGCCAATTCAGACCGTCGTAGGCGATGCCGCCTTCGAAGTAGAAGAAGGGGAATGTGCCGCGTGCGAGCTCCTCCTTCGTCAGGGTCGCCGCGGGCGAACGCCAGTCGCGGTCGGGATGCACGGGCGTGCCGCCGGTGGCGAAGACGATCACACGGCCGGTCCCGTACAGCCCGTCGCGCTTGATCTTTCGCCTGAAACCCTTGAATCCCCGGACGGCGCTCATCCGAACCCCCGCCCCGTAGACCACCAGGCGATACTCGGCTAAGTTCACGCCCTTGGCCTCCTCCCAGGAAAGAAGGTCGGCCTCAAGATCCTGGGCGATCCATTCCGCGTATGTGCGGCTGAATCCCGTGACGGTGTTGTATACGACGGCAATGCTCATTGTTTGTCTCCGCTTGTCGAGTCGAGGACGACGGCGCCGCCCCTCCCCCACTTTAGACTCGATGCGCGGGCTGCGCTCGCAGTGTCGCCAACCCGCCACGACGCGATTAACGACAATTCGCCGTCTTGCTGCCTCCACGGCATATTAGAAAAGAAAAGTGTCGCAAAAACAAAGCGAGGGGCGGGATGATTCCCGCCCCTCGCCGAGAGCCTCGCCTGGGCATGGGCTCAGTCGGGCCGTTCCGCCCGACCGGCTCTACCAGGCCGCACCGGACAAGGTCCGCCGCTCAGCGAGCCGCCTCGCCGTCGGTGTAGTCCTTGTCGAGATTCGAGTTGTTCCACGCGAAGAGCTTGCGGATCTCCTGCCCGGTCTTCTCGATCGGATGGGCCATTCCCTTGGCTCGCAGTTCGAGGAACTCGGGGGCGCCGGCGTCCTGATCGTCGATGAAGCGCTTGGCGAAGGAGCCGTTTTGAATGTCGGCCAGAACTTCCTTCATGTGGTCCTTGACGTCGGGGCGGATCACACGCGGGCCGGAGACGTAGTCGCCGTACTCGGCCGTGTCGGAGCAAGACCAGCGCTGCTTCGTCAGGCCGCCCTCGTTGATGAGGTCCACGATGAGCTTCATCTCGTGGCACACCTCGAAGTAGGCCATCTCAGGCTGGTATCCCGCCTCGACGAGCGTTTCGAAGCCGTACTGGATGAGCTGGGAGACTCCGCCGCACAGAACGGCCTGCTCGCCGAACAGATCGGTCTCCGTCTCCTCGCGGAAGGTCGTCTTGATGACGCCCGCGCGGGCGGCGCCGATGGCCGCGGCGTACGACAGGGCGAGCTCGAAGGCCTGGCCGGAGGCGTCCTGCTCCACGCACACGAGGGAGGGAACGCCGCGCCCCTCCTCGAAAAGGCGGCGTACGGTGTGGCCCGGGCCCTTGGGGGCGACCATGCAGACGTCGTGGGTCGGACCGGGCTTGATGTAGCCGTAGTGGACGTTGAAGCCGTGGGCGAAGAACACCGCGGCGTCCTCCTTGAGATTCGGCTCAATGTCGTTCGCCCAGATCGCCCGCTGAGACTGGTCGGGCGCCAGGATCATGACGACGTCGGCCTGGGCGACGGCGTCGGCGACGGATGCGACCTCCAGACCCTGCTCCTCGGCCTTGGCGATCGACTTCGAACCCTCGCGGAGCCCGACAACCACCTCGACGCCCGAATCGCGCAAGTTCAGCGCATGGGCGTGGCCCTGCGATCCGTAGCCGATGATGGCTGCCTTCTTGGACTGGATCAGCGACAGGTCCGCATCGGCATCGTGGAAGATTTCAGCCACGTTTACTCTCCTTGATCGGTAATGAGCGACAGTTCGGAACTCCGGCCGGTTGCGCTCGCTCGCACGCCCCGGCGTTCCTGCGGCTTAGGCGGTCAATGGAATCGCGCCGTCGCCGTCAATTATCCTCCGAGTCAGTTCAATTCGGCGGCGACTCGTTCTGAGAGCGAACGCGCGCCCCTCGCGATGGCCACCGCGCCGGACTGGACTATCTCGCGTATTCCATATGGTTCGAGCGCCGTGAGGAAGGCTTCGACCTTCGCGTCGGATCCGGTCGCCTCGACGGTCACGGCGTCTGGGACGACGTCGACGACGTGGGCGCGGAAGAGATCGACGATCTGAAGCACATTGGCCCGCGAGGAGTCGTTCGCCGAGACTTTGACGAGCAAGAGCTGGCGTTCGACGGCCGCGGCCGGATCCAGCTCAACGATCTTCAGGACGTTGATCAGCTTGTTCAGCTGCTTGGTCACCTGCTCGATCGGGAGCTCGGCGGCGTCCACCACGACGGTCATGCGGGAAATGCGCGGATCCTCGGTCTCGCCTACCGCGAGGGAATGGATGTTGAAGGCGCGGCGCGCAAAAAGGGCGGCGACGCGCGTGAGCACGCCTGGCTTGTTCTCGACCAGAACGGACAACGTGTGACGGGTACTCATGTTTCTCCTCCTCAGGCGGCGTTCGGGTCCGTGGTCGGCCGGAACGAACGGGCGTAGATGATGTCGTCGTTGGAGACGCCCGCGGGCACCATCGGCCACACTTCGGCGTCGGGAGAGGTGATGAACTCCAAGAGGACCGGCCGATCGTCGATCTCCATCGCCTTGGCAAAGGCGGCGTCGATGTCGTCTCCCTCCTTCACGCTCCAGGCGGCGCAGTCATAGGCCTCGGCCAGCTTGACGAAGTTCGGGACGCGCACGGTGCCGTGGCCGGTGTTGAGATCGGTGTGCGAGTACCTTCCGCCGTAGAAAAGCGTCTGCCACTGACGAACCATGCCGAGCGACGAATTGTTGATGACGCACACTTTGATGTTGATTCCCTCGATGCGGCAGGTGGCGAGTTCCTGATTGGTCATCTGGAAGGAGCCGTCGCCGTCGATCACCCACACCGTCTTGTTCGGGCAGCCCACTTTCGCGCCCATGGCGGCGGGCACTCCAAATCCCATCGTCCCCGCGCCGGAAGACGTGATGAACTGCCTGGGGTGCTCGTGCCGGAGGAACTGGTTGGCCCACATTTGATGCTGGCCGACTCCGGTGACGTAGACGACGTCCTCCGAGCCCACCACGTGCGCCAACCGGGAGATGATGTGCTGGGGCTCGAGCAGCCCGTCGTCGACCTCTTCCCACCCGGGCGGGAACTTCTCGCGCAGCCCCTCGATGTGCTTCCACCACTCGGCGAGCGCCGGCTCTCCGTAGTGCAGCTGCGCCTGCCGCAGCTCGGAGATGAGCTCGCCCACGGTTTCCTTCAGGTCCCCGACGATCGGCACGTCCGCGAAACGGTTCTTTGAGATTTCAGCCGGGTCGATGTCGATGTGGACAACCTTCGCCGAGGGGGCGAAGCCCTCGACCAGGCCCGTGACTCGGTCGTCGAAGCGCGCGCCCAGCGCGACGATGAGATCGGACTCCTGGAGGGCCGCCACCGCGGGGACCGAGCCGTGCATTCCCGGCATTCCCAAATGATTCGGATGGGAATCGGGAACGGAGCCGCGCCCGGTCAGCGTGGTGACCGCGGGAAGGTTCCCAAGCTCAGAAAGCTCGACGATCGCCTCCGAGGCGCCCGAGCGAATGGCCCCGCCCCCGACGTACAGGACGGGTCGGGCGGCAGTGGCGATGAGCCGCGCGGCTTCGCGGACCTGGCGGGCGTTGGGTTTGACGACGGGGTGGTACCCGGGAAGATCCGTCTCCGGCGGCCACACGAAGTCCGCCTCTTCCACCTGCGCCGACTTGGTGACGTCGACGAGCACCGGGCCCGGCCTTCCCGTCGAAGCCAGATGGAACGCCTCGGCGATGCGCGCGGGGATCTCCTCTGCGCTCGTGACGAGGAAGGAATGCTTGGTCACCGGCATCGTGATGCCCACGATGTCGGCCTCTTGAAAGGCGTCGGAGCCTATGGCGTTTGCCCCCACCTGGCCCGTGATGGCGACGATCGGCACCGAATCCATATGGGCGTCCAGAAGCGAGGTCACGAGATTCGTCGCCCCGGGGCCCGACGTCGCAATGCACACGCCCACCCTGCCGGTCGCCAAGGCGTAGCCCTCCGCCGCGTGGCCGGCGCCCTGCTCGTGGCGGACCAGGATGTGGCGAAGCCTGTCCGACTGAAAGATCGGGTCGTACGTGGGGAGGATCGCCCCTCCGGGCATGCCGAATACGACGTCGACGCCAAGCTCCTCGAGCGAGCGAACGATTGAACGTGCACCCGTGGATTTCTCCCGAATCGAACCTTGCGCCTTTTCGGCGTGGCTGGCGGCCACATCGGCCGGTGTCGGTTTGGCCATGGGCTCCTCCTTATGCGTCTTTTGCGTCGTTTTCGGTTGTCCGGCTTTGGCCGGGGGCCTTCGCCCGGCGCAAGCCGGGCAAGGGCATGAAAAAAGCCCCTCCGACGAGGGGCGCGCAGCACGAAACTAGCAAGCGTTGGCCACGCGCCCGTTTCGTACCGAAAGGATCTTCATAGATACGAGGTTAACTCGCATGTCGCCACAAACCAAGCCGCCGCGCTTTTGTCTCACATTTTGGATAACGATATCAGGATGTGAAACACCCTCCGAGGCGAAGTAGAGTTGAAGAGTGACCGAGAAACACCAACCCGAATCCCTTGCCGTGCACACGCGTTTGGCACATCAAACACACGTCGTGCTCAGACTCGGACAGTACATGCTGGCTTCCGGAGCGTCCGCTTTTCGGGTGCAGGACGGCATGGAGCGCCTCGCCCGAGCCGTGGGCGTCGAAAGGCTCCACGTCCAAATGACGTACACGACCATCACGGCGACGGCCTGGGCAAACGGCACCTTCCGCACGGAGGTCGTCGAACAGCGAAACCTCGGGGTGAACGCCGACCGCATCGACCGTTTCAACGCGTACGTTCAGTCCTTGCCCGCCTCGCTCCTGGTCGAGGACGCCGTCAAGGACATCGAGGAGATTCACGGGCGCCCGGCGCTCTATTCGATTCCCGTCTCCTCCGTCGCCTCCGGCCTGGCTTGCGCGGGCTTCGCCTTCCTCAACAAAGGCGGGCTCGTCGAATGCCTGGCCGTGCTCGTCGCGGCGCTCGTCGGGCAGGCGGTTCGCAGGCTGCTTCTCAAACGCCACGTCAACCACTTCATGACGTGGATGGTCTGCGGCTTCGCCGCGTCGGGCCTCTACATGGCCATCGTCGGCTCCCTTCAGAGCACCGAAGTCATCGACGCGACGCATCAAGCGGGCATGGTCTCAGCCGTCCTCTTCCTGGTTCCCGGTTTCCCCCTCGTCACATCGATACTGGACCTCATACGCCAAGACTTCATCGCGGGCATCTCCCGCGGAACCTACGTCGTCATGCTGCTCATCGCGACGGCGGCGTCCGTCTGGGCCGTCTCGAGCATCTTCGACTGGTCGATCTCCACCACCCAGCCCGGCTACAGCCTCGAGCCGCTGCCGCTGGCCGCGGGGAGGGCACTGGCGACCTTCATCGCCGCCTACGGCTTCGCCATGCTGTTCAACGCACCCGCACAGGCCTGCCTGCTCGCCGGGCTGAACGGCACGATCATCAACGTCGCCAGGCTCGTCGGCCAGGACGCTGACCTCAACCCCGTAGGCGCCGTCGGCATTGCCGCATTCTTCGCCGGCATCATCGCCCATGTCTTCTCTCGCCATTCCCGTTTTTCACGCGTCACCCTGTCAGTTCCGGCGGTCGTCGTCATGATTCCGGGAGTCCCGCTCTACCGCGCGATGACGGCCATGAGCGCCGGTCAAGACGTGCTGACGGCCCTCGAGTCGACGGTCACGCTGCTTTTGACGACGACGGCGATCGGCGTCGGCCTCGCGCTGGCCCGCGTGGTCACCGACCGCCACTGGCGGATGGAGGAGCCCCCAGAGGTCCCGACCTTGGGAGACTCAACCCCGACAATCCCCGAGCCTTTCCGCCACTGACCGCGCCGCGGCGAAGGATCGCGGCAGTTGCGACGGGCACGGCAGCCGAGAAGAGCCTGGCTGCGGAGAATGCCTGGCGGCAGCCGGGGACGTCTGGCAGCCGCGGCAACTGGGCCCAAAACCAAAGGGCGGTCACAAAGTTCCGAGGATGTGCGCCAGCAGAATCTTCACGATCATCGCCACCGGATAGACGAGCGCGTATCCCAGCGCAACGCGCGGATCGGCCCCGGTTCTGCCGTTTGCAAAGGCTAGGACGGCCGGCTGGGTCTGCGCGCCTCCGAGCAGGCCGGAAAGCTTCGTTCCGCCCATCTTGAACACGCCGCGCATGACGATGTAGAGCAAGGCGGCCACGATCGTCGTCGTGATGAAGCCCAAGATGAAAATCTTCCACCAGTGGCCTCCCGAGAACGCCTCGAGGATCTGGGTTCCGGCGTTGGTTCCGGCGCGCGCGAGGAACATGAGCAGCCCCAGCTCGGCCAGAACCGCATTCGAGGTGCTCGGCAAGGCGGTTATGAACGGCCCGATCCTGCCGACTTTTCCCATAATCAGGCCCACGATCAGAATGCCGGCGGCGTACCCCAGGGCGAAGTGGCCGCCGCCCGGGATCGGGAATTCGATTTCGCCGATGAAGTATCCGAGGGCCAGTCCCAGGCCCAGCGTCACGGGATTGATGTCGCTCAGGCCCTTCGACGAGTCGCCGAGCCACTTCGAGATCTCTCTGAGTTTGAGGGTCGGGCCGACGACGCGCACGCGGTCGCCCAGCTCGACCATGAAGTTCGGCATGGCGAGCATGTCGGCGTCGCCTCTGCGAACTCGCGATATCTTGGCGCCCCATCGCTCTTCGAGCTCTTTGTCGAGTTCGGCCACCGTCTTTCCCGCGTGGCTGTGCTTGGACACCGTGATGCGCCGGAAATCGAGCATTCGGCGATCCGAGCGCAGCGAATGGCTCGATTTGTGCCCGAGGTGCTTGAGCGCGTCGTTGACGTTTTCGATCGTGCCGACGACCGTCACGAGGTCGTCTTTCTCGAGCACCTCGTTGTTGTCGGGGATCCAGATCGGCCCCTCTTCTCCGCGGCGCATGC
>CAJPTB010000028.1 GCA_905373325.1 uncultured Ancrocorticia sp. | reverse complement strand
CCGTAGTCGAACCGTTTGGCGTACGATTCGATGACGCGGCCGATGACGTTGATTTCCCTGCCGGGCTTGACGGCCTTGATGCCTCTGAGCGTCGCGGCGCCCGTGCGTTCGACGAGCAGGCGCGACTCCTCGTCGACCTCGCCGACGGCGAACATGGCGTTCGTGTCGCCGTGGACCCCGCCGATGTAGGCTGTCACGTCCAGGTTGACGATGTCGCCGTCCTTGAGCACGGTCGAGTCCGGGATCCCGTGGCATATGACCTCGTTGACCGACGTGCAGATCGACTTCGGAAAACCCATGTACCCAAGGCACGAAGGGTAGGCGCCGTGGTCGCACATGTACTCGTGGGCGATTCGGTCGAGCTCGTCCGTCGTCACCCCTGGCGCGACCGCCTTGCCCGCCTCGTAGAGGGCGTCTGCCGCGATCCGGCCGGCAGTGCGTATTCGTTCGATCGTCTCGGCGTCTTTGATGTCGGAGGCGGTGACGGCCTCCGGGCCGGAGTGGAACAGGTACTCGGGTCGTTCGATGGCGGAGGGAACGATTCTCGGCGCGGAGACGGCGCCGGGAACGAGGACGCCCAAGGGAGCGCGTTCAGCAAGCATGGTACAAGCATAGCCATGTCAAGAGGCTCCGCTGAGGCGAATGTCCGCCTTCCCCGGCTCGAACCTCGGAGCCTCCCGTGGTTTAGACGGCTTCCGGAGTTGGAAGCCGCTCAGGGCCAAGGCGCCGTTCGAACCCTAGAAGCTGTTCTCCTCCGTCGGGAAGCCCCTGCCCTTTACCGCGTCGCGGAAGCCGGCGGCCGCTAAGGCCAAGGCGCCTCCCACATCGCCGAATCGCTTCGAGAACCTGGGGCTCCAATCGGTCATGCCGGCCATGTCCGTCCAGACGAGCACCTGCCCGTCGGTCGCAGGCCCCGCGCCGATCCCGATCGTCGGAATGCGGAGGATTCTCGTTACTTTTTTGGCGACGTCGGCCGAAACCATCTCCAGGACGACGGCGGAGGCCCCGGCCTCTTGGACGGCGACGGCGTCCTCGATGACGGCCTCCTTTTGATCTCCTCGGCCCTGAACCCGAGGGCCGCCGAGCCTGTTCTCCGATTGCGGGGTGAATCCGATGTGGCCGACGACGAGGATCCCGGCGTCGACGATCGCTTTGACGGCGGAGGCCTGCCGGACTCCCCCTTCGAGTTTGACCGCGTGGGCGCCGGCTTTGATGAGGCGGACGGCGCTGGCGACCGCTCGCTCGGAGGACTCCTCGTAGGAACCGAAGGGCAGGTCGGCCACGATGAATGCCCTCTTGGCTGCGCGTGCGACGGCGGCGGTGGGGACTTCCATCTCCTCCAAACTGACGGAAACGGTGGATTCGTAACCGAGGCAGGTGTTGCCGTAGGAATCGCCGACGAGAAGGACGTCGATCCCGGCGGCGTCGAAGATCCTCGCCGTGACGGCGTCGTAGCAGGTCAACATCGTGATGGGCTCGCGCTGTTCCTTCATCCGGCGAAGGTGCTGGACGCGGACTCGCTTGACTGTGTTCTCGCTCATTGCGCTCCTAACGTTTGCGCCCCATTGTACGGGCGAAAGCGGCGGCGCGCCCGCGGGGCGCCTTCGTTCAGACGAAGGGCGGCATGCGGCCCCGCTTCGCAGCCCGAGGCGAGACATGCGCCGGGGCCAACGCCCGATGGATAGGAATACCCGTTATCGTTGAATGGGCGGCGACGCGTCCAACGGTTGCGTAAGATAATGGTCGGAAGGAGGAGCTCTGACATCTCTCATGTATTACGCAGGCATCAGCGGCGGGGAGTTCCTCGCGGGCATTGTCGTCCTCGTGCTTTCGACGGTCGTTTTCGTGGCGGCCTTTTGGCCGAACCGTCAGTACAAGGACGTCGAGCGGGGGACGGCCCCCAAGCCCGGGAAGCGATCTCGAATCGGCAGGTACCGAGACGGAACCCCTCCGGTCCTCGAGGAGCCCCCGTCGATGACGCCGGCGGAGGCGGGTTTCGTTGCGCTCGACTGCGCGCCCTCCGACATGACCCTCGCGACGATCGTCGACTTGGCCGCACGGGGATACCTCTACATCGTCGAGTATCAGGAACTGGCCATTCCCCGCAGCACCATCGTCGTCGTCGCCCGGAAGAAGCCGGGGCCGGAGTGCGACGAGACCGAAAGGGAACTGCTCAACCTTTTCCAGACGCCGGGGGCCGCAGAGGCTTCGGCCTTCGTTTCCGCCAGGCCGTTTGACGCCCGCTACTTCAGGTCGCAGCTGCTCGGCACCGGAGTGGCCAAACTCGGCGCTCCCACGGCTCGGGCCTCCGGGCTTCGACGCTCGATCTCGCAGCGCTTGGGGGCTTTCGTCTTCCGGCGGGCGGTCGAGGACCACGAGTGGTTCGACCGGTGGCACGAGGCGGTGGTCAGCGCGGGCGCGCTCATGCTTGTAGGCGGCGCCATTGCGTGGGTCGTCGCGGCGATCGGATGGTTCGCTGGCTTCATCAGCCATTTCTGGATGATCGTCTTCGGCGTCGCCGCCCTCGCCGGGGCTGCCACTTTCGCCGGGACGGAGGGCCGCTCCGCCGACGGCAGCGTCGCCCGCGACCAGGCGCTCGGATTCCGCCGCTTTCTCGTCGAAGGCTCGCAGAACGCCGATCCTCGCCGCCTCAGCGGGTACGCGGGGTGGGCGGTCGCCCTCGACTGCGTCGACGAATGGGCGAAGTCCCTCGACGGACTCACGGAAAAAGGGGCGGTCGAGGAAATGGCCCCGTGGCTCACTTCGACCGAACGGAATCTGGCCGCCTGGAGCGACGTCGCCGACGTGATCCGGCATCTTCGCGCGAGGATCCACGCCGAAGACAGCTCCGACGACTCCTCCGACCCTCTGCCGCCGCTGCGCGCGGGCTGGCGGGGCACGCCCTCGTCGTGGCCCGAGGACAAAGCCCGCCCGGGAGGGTGAGCTCCGCCCGGAAGGATGGCACAATGGGAGCCTAGCGAAGGAGCGTCATGGAGCGACAGCAAGAGTACGTCCTGCGGACGATCGAAGACAAAGGCGTGCGCTTCGTGCGCCTGTGGTTCACCGACGTCGTCGGTCAGTTGAAATCGGTCGCGATCGCCCCGGCGGAACTGGAAGAGGCCTTTGAGGAGGGCATCGGCTTCGACGGCTCGTCCATACAGGGGATGACGCGCGTCTACGAGGACGACATGACGGTGCGGCCCGACGCCGAGACGTTTTCGATCCTTCCGTGGCGCGGCGAAGACGTTCCGGTGGCTCGAATGTTCTGCGACGTGCTCACGCGCGACAACGAACCCGTGCGCTCCGACCCCCGGTCGATCCTCAGGCGCACGCTCGACAAGGCCGCGGACATGGGCTTTTCGTGCTTCGTCCACCCCGAGGTCGAGTTTTACCTTTTCCATCCCGAAAACAATCCGAACAAAGAGCCCGTTCCGATTGACAACTCCTCCTATTTCGACCACGTGACGCGCTCACTCGCGCAGAACTTCAGACGCGACGCGATTCTCACCCTTGAAGACATGGGCATCTCGGTCGAGTTTTCCCATCATGAAGCCGGGCCCGGGCAGAACGAGATCGACCTGCGCTCCACCGACGCCCTGAGAATGGCCGACAACGTCATGACCCTCAAAACGGTCGTCGAGCAGATCGCCATCGAGCAGGGGGTGCACGCCTCCTTTATGCCCAAGCCGCTCGTCAACTCCCCGGGCAACGGAATGCACACCCACTTTTCGCTTTTCGAGGGGGACAGGCCCGCGTTTCACGATGCGACCGGGCCCGGAGGCCTGTCGCGAACCGGTCAGAAGTTCATCGCCGGCCTCCTGCGCCATGCCCGCGAGATCACGGCCGTGACGAATCAGTACGTCAACTCCTACAAGCGTCTCTACAGCGGCGACGAAGCCCCCTCCTACGTCTATTGGGGGCCCTACAGCCGCTCGGCGCTAGTGCGAGTCCCGGCGCACAGTCCGAACAAGCCCCAATCGACCAGAGTCGAATACCGGGCGCTCGACTCCGCGGCCAACCCCTATCTCGCCTTTGCCGTCGTCCTGCGCGCCGGCCTGCGCGGAATTGAAAGGGACTACGAGCTTCCCGTGCCGACCGAGACCGACGTGGCTCTCATGTCCGATCTGGAGCGCGAGATTTCCGAGATCGAGGGGCTTCCGAGCTCTCTGGGAGAGGCCGTCGACCTCATGAAGTCCTCCGAGCTGGTTGCCGAGACCCTGGGCGAGGACTGCTTCGACTACTTCTTGCGCGACAAGCGGCACGAGTGGAACGTCTACCACCGCCAAGTCACGCCGTTCGAACGCACGCGCTTCCTTCCGACCTGCTGACGGCCATGCGCGAACGATCCGTCTCCTCGCGCCTGCGCAAAGCGGGCTTCGCCGACCCCTCCAAGGCCGGACGGCTCCTTGACGAGTGCGCGCAGCACGGAATCGATCCGCCGCCCGTCGAAGCCTTCGCCCACGCCGCCAGCCCGGACCAGTGCCTCCTCCTGCTCGCGCGCCTGGCCGAGGCGTGTTCCGACAAGCAGGCGCTGCGCAGCCTCCTCGCCGGGCCTTCGCGCACTCGGCTTTTGGCCGTCCTCGGCCTGTCGAAGGCGCTGGGGGATTTTCTCGTGGCACATCCCTGCGCCGAGTCGTTTGCGGGGCTCGACGCGGCAGTCGCCCTCGGGGACTTCACCGAAGAGGGGGAAAAACGCGGCGCTCTCGCCGCCGTCGGAGCGGACCGAGGCCGACGCCCCGTCGCCGGCAAGGCGGGAGCCGAGCCCGTCAACGCTCTGCGCCGCTGGTATTGCGGTCGAATCCTCGCGATTGCGGGATGCGACTTGACCTGCCCCGACGCTCTGGAGGCCATGCCGCAGGTTTCGGCTGCGATCTCCGCCGTCGTCGCCGGAGCGCTGGAAGCCGCGCTCGCGATTGCCCGCGCCGAGACGCCCGGGGCCGAGAACGTCGATCTGACGGTGGTCGCCATGGGGAAGACCGGGGCGAGCGAGGTCAATTACATATCCGACGTCGACGTCGTCTACGTGGCGCGGCCCGCCGCGGATGCGGAACTTTCAGACGGCGCGGGCACAGGGCTTCCAGACGGCGCGGGCACAGGGCTTCCAGACGGCGCAGGCGCCGGCGGCGCCGGTGAGAGCGGACGCGGCAATTGCACAGAGCGGACGGAAGAGGCGGTCGAGGAGGCGCTGGAGGTCGCCTCGAAGCTCGCGTGCCTGACGGCCCGGATTGTATCGGCGCCCGCCGCGGAGCCGGGGCTGTGGGTCCTTGACGCCAATTTGCGCCCCGAAGGCAAGGACGGGCCCCTTGTGCGAACGCTGGAATCGCACGTCGCGTACTACAAGAGGTGGGCCAAGGGCTGGGAGTTCCAGGCGCTGCTCAAGGCGAGGCCGATCGCAGGCGACGTCGAGCTCGGCGAAGAGTACATGGCCGCGCTGTGGCCGATGGTCTGGGAGGCGGCCGGCCACGAGAATTTCGTCGAGGATTCGAGGGCGATGCGCCGCAGAGTGGAAAACCACGTCCCCGCCCGGGACGCGGATCGTCAGCTCAAACTGGGCAAGGGCGGGCTTCGCGACGTGGAGTTCACGGTTCAGCTGCTTCAACTCGTCCACGGCCGGACCGACCGCTCCCTGAGGGTGCGGGAAACGGTCGAGGGCCTTCGCCGTCTGCGCGACGGCTCGTACGTTTCGCGCGCCGACGCGGAAAAGCTTGACCGCGACTACAGAACCCTGCGCGTGCTCGAGCACCGGGTGCAGCTCAGGCGCCTGCGGCGCACCCATCTTCTGCCGACGGGCCCGGACGATCTGCGCGCGCTCGCCAGAGCCATGGGCCTGCCCGGCGTTTCCGGCGCCGAGGACCTGGAACGCCTGTGGCATTCGACGCGGCGCGAAGTCCGCTCCCTCCATCGGGAGATCTACTACCGCCCACTGCTTCCGGAGGCCGCCCGCCTCTCGCCGGACGACATCGCCCTCGCCGAAGGTCCGGCCAAGGCCCGTCTGGAGGCCATCGGATATCGTGACGCCGCCGCTGCGCTGCGGCACATCGGCGCGCTCACCGACGGAATATCGCGCGGGGCAGCGATCCAACGCCAGCTTTTGCCCGTCATGCTCGGCTGGTTCGCGCAGGGGCCCGACCCCGACGCGGGACTTCTCGCCTTTCGCGTGCTCTCCGAGCGCATGGGCCGCACATCCTGGTTCCTTCGGTCGCTGCGCGACGGCGGGGCGGCGGCCGAGAGGCTGTGCATCCTTCTGTCGACGTCGCGCTACGTCGCCCGAGAGCTGCCGAACATCGCCGAATCGGTGTCGTGGCTCCTCGACGACGGAGGGCTCGCCCCCCGCGGGCGCGAGGAACTTGAAGGCGAGCTGGCTTCCATGATTTCGCGTCGGTCGGATCCCAAGGAGATCGCCCGGGCGGGCCGTTACCTCAGGCGGCGTGAGCTGCTGCGCACGGCCATGGGCCAGGTCCTCAGGATGGTCGATCCCGTCTCCTCGCGGGCCGCGATTTCGAGCGCCGCGGACATCGCCGTCGAGGCTGCTTTGCGAGGGGCGGTTCCCGCCGCCTGCGAGAAGCTCGGGTTGGATGGCCCGCTCAGCTCCTACGTCGTCGTCGCCATGGGGAGGGCCGGCGGCAGGGAAATGGGGTACGCCTCCGACGCCGACGTCGTTTTCGTGCACGAACCCCACGACGGCGCGGATCCTGCCGCGGCCGCGAGGCTCGCCGAGGAGGTGGCCTCCCAGACGATGAAGCTCGCGGGCGACGTCGACAGCGAGCCTCCCCTTCGGGTCGATTCCGATTTGCGGCCAGAGGGGCGCCGCGGCCCGTTGGCCCGCAGCCTGGGCTCCTACGCCGAGTATCTGCGACGCTGGGCGCACACCTGGGAGCTTCAGGCGCTTCTGCGGGCGCGCCCGTGCGCGGGGGACGAGGCGACCGGACGGCGTTTCGTCGAGACGATCGACGCCTTCCGCTACCCCGAGGGCGGCCTGAGCCAGGAGCAGGTCCGCGAGGTTCGGAGGATGAAGGCCAGAGTGGAGACCGAGAGGATTCCGAGCGGGGTTTCGCCGAACCGCCATCTCAAGCTCGGACGCGGGGGATTGGCCGACGTCGAATGGACCGCCCAGCTTCTCCAACTGTGCCATGCGTGGAACCACCCGGCGCTGCGAACGGTCTCGACGCTCGAGGCGCTTCGCGGCGCCGCCGCGGCGGGCCTCATAACCGGCGACGAGGAACGGCGGCTCGTGCGGTCGTGGGAGCTCGCCTCGGCGCTTCGCGACATCAACGTCCTGGCGTCCGGCAGGGCCTCGGGCAGCAGAGTCGACGTCCTTTCGCATGAGATTCGAGACCTCGCGACCGCCGCGACGATCCTGGGGCGCGACGTCGCCGTCAAACACGACATCGAGGAAGAGTACATGCGTTCGGCCCGGCGCGCCCGAGCCGACGTCGAAAAGGTATTCTTCGGCATGGAGACCTGAAACGAAAGACAATCATGCGAATCTATCTCATAAGGCACGGCCAGACGACGAGCAACGTCCGTCATATTCTCGATTCGAACCCTCCCGGCGCGCACCTGAGCGACCTGGGCCGCGAACAGGCGGCGGGTCTCGTCGCCGCCTTCGACGGCGTGGATTTGGACGCCGTCTACGTCTCGTCGCTGCGCCGCACGGGGGAGACGGCCGAGCCTCTGGCTCTCGCGCGCGGCATCGATCCGGTGGAACTGGACGGTCTGCGGGAGATCGAAGCGGGGTCATGGGAGGGCGGAAGCGACGAAGCCACCTATCGCGGCTACCTCGGAACGGTTCAACGGTGGCTTTCCGGCCGGCTCGAGGAGCGGATGGGAGGCGGCGTCACCGGGGCGGACGTGCTCGAACGGTATGACGCGGCGATCGCCTCGATAGAGGCGAGCGGCGCACGCGCTGCGGCCGTCGTCAGCCACGGGGCTGCCATCGGATTTTGGACGTGCATGCGAACGTCGGGCATCGACCGCCGCGCCGTCGAGCGGGCTTTGAACCTCGACGTGGCCCCTTTGCAGGTGTTGAAGAACGGGCAGATGTGCGTGATTGAGGGAGACCTCGCCAGCGGTTACCGTGCTGTCTCATGGAACGGGGTCGCGCTGGGCGAGAGCCGCTGACGCGGGCGTTCGGGCGCTTTCGAAGCACGTCGGCGACGTGCAGCCGCGGACGCCGCGTTCAGGAATCCCCGGCGGCGCGCCAGGGCGCGGCCGTCCGCGAGGCTGCCGTCCGGCCTTGAAGGCACTTGGCCTTGGAGTGCGTCACGAATCGTGGCTCAGGACCTTGTCAAGGAAGTCGCGGGTGCGCTGGTTGCTTGGGTTGACGAGGACGTCCTCGGGGGAGCCGCTTTCGACGATGCTTCCCTGGTCCATGAAGACGACGGTGTCGGAAACCTCGCGGGCGAAGCCCATCTCGTGTGTCACGACCAGCATCGTCATGCCCGAAGCAGCCAAATCCTGCATGACTGCGAGAACCTCGCCGACCAGCTCCGGGTCCAGCGCGGACGTGGGCTCGTCGAAAAGCATGAGGTCCGGTTCCATCGCCAGAGCGCGGGCGATGGCGACCCGCTGCGCCTGCCCTCCTGAAAGCTGGGCCGGGTAATGGTCGGCCCTCTCCGCCAGTCCCACGCGCTCGAGAAGCTCGCTGGCCTTGGCTTTCGCTTCGTCCTTCTTCACGCCTTTGACCTTGACCGGCGCTTCGACGACGTTCTCCAACGCCGTCATATGCGGAAAGAGGTTGAATCTCTGGAAGACCATGCCGATCGGCGCGCGTTGAACCGCGAGCTCCTTGGGACGCAGCTCGTGCAGGCGCCCTCCGGCGTCCTGCCGGTACCCCATAAGCGTGCCGTCCACGTGTATCGAGCCCGCCTGAATCTCCTCCAGAACGTTGACACATCGCAAAAGTGTGGACTTCCCGGAGCCGGACGGGCCAAGGATCGTGCAAACCTCGCCCGTCTCCACTTCGAGCGACACTCCCTTGAGGACGTGCAGCTCGCCGAAAAATTTGTGGACGTCTTGTATCTCAACCATTGCCATGTTTTCCTCCTAGGGTGTCCATTCGCCCGAGTTGCCGTCCGGCGTTGTGTGGGCGGCGTTGATCGCCTCTTGCCGAGTGCTGTTCCGCTTGCGCTTGCTCCGCCGGGACGTGCGCGACGTCGAGTTCGTCGATCCCTTTCCGTAGTAGGCTTCCAGACGCGCCTGGCCGACCATGAGCACGGACGTGATGACCAGGTACCAGATCGCGGCGACGACGAGGAACGGAATCGGCAGGAGCGTCTGCGAACCGTAGTCCGTCGCCACTTTAGTCAGCTCGAAGGTGAAGGGAACGGCGGTGACGAGGGAGGTCGTCTTGAGCATCGAGATCGTTTCGTTGCCGGTGGGCGGAACGATGACTCGCATAGCCTGGGGGATGATGATCCGATAGAGAATCTGCCGGGGGCTCATTCCCAGTGCCTGAGCGGCCTCTTCTTGGCCTTTGTCGACGGAGTTGAGGCCCGATCTGATGATCTCGGAAAGATATGCGCCTTCATTCAGACCCAGCCCGACGATCGCCGAGACCGCCGCCGTGAACAGGTCGTAGGTGCGGAAGCTGAAGAACTCCTCGCCGAAGGGCACGCCAAGGCTCAGGCGAGGGTAGAGAACGCCTATGAGCCCCCAGAAAATCAGCTGCGTGTAGACCGGCGTCCCGCGGAAGAACCAGATGTAAAATGTGGCGACCGCCCGCATGATCGGGTTGTCCGAGCGTCGCATGATCGCCATCAGGATCGCCAGGACGATGCCGATGGCCATGGCCGCAACCGTCAGAATGAGCGTCCAGCCGATTGCCCGAAAGATCTCCACCGTGAAGAGCGTCTTCCATATGAGCTCCCAGTGGAAGTTCTTGTTCGTGGCGAGGCTGTGAATGCCCATCGCGGCCAGAAGGGCGAGGACCGCGGCAGCCAGCCACCTGCCGTAGTGCGGAACGGGTATCGCGTGGATGAGCTGAGGCTGCTCTTCGGTTTGCTGGCTGCCGTTTTCGGTTTGCTGGGTCGCGGATTCCGCTCCTCTGGCAGGGTGGGCGGATTCAAGCGGTTCGGTTCCCTTGGTTTTCGCCTTTGGGGCCTTGTCGTTTTGCTCGGCAGGCTTGTTTGCAGTGTTCGAATTCATGTCACACCTTTGGGTTGAGGAGCGCCTTGGAGGCGATGTTCTCGTCGATGTTCCAGGACTTGAAAATCTTCTTGAGCGTTCCGTCGTCCATGAGGGACTGCAGGGACGCTTGAATGGCTGCCGTCAGGGCAGGGTCGTCTTTTGAGACGACGATTCCTTGCGGCGCCTTTTCCATGATCGGCCCGGCGGCTTCCAATGCGCCGTTGGTTCTGTTGATGGCGTAGTTGATCACCGAGGAATCGGCGGTCATGGCTTCGATCTTCCCTCCGCTCAGCGCCAAGGTGACGTTCTCTTGGGCGTCATATCGCTGTATCGTCGGTTGTTTATCGCATTTCTTCGCCTTTTTGGCGATCGTCTCGTCTTGGAGGGTGCCCGTTTGGACGCCGATCGTCCGCCCGCATATCGATCCGGGCGTGAACTTCGAGGGGTTGCCGGCCGCCACCGCCCAAGAGGTGCCCACCTCGTAGTACTGGATCATGTTGAAGTTCGCAGTTCGCTCGTTGGTGATCGTGAAAGCCGAGGCTCCTGCTTCGTAGCGTTTGGGAATTCGGGGAAGAATCGAATCGAAGCTGGACTCTTGGATCTCCAAGTCAAGCCCCATGCGCGCGGCGACGGCTCTCATGACGTCCATTTCGTAGCCGACCGGCGTCTCTCCCTGCTTGAAATCCGCGGGGGCGTAATAGAGGTTTGATCCGATTGTCAGCTTCCCGTCGGACTTTGCCGCCTGAGGAACCATTGCGGCGATCTTCGGGTCGGCGCGCACGGACGAGGCGTCGAAAATCGCTATGTAGGACCGGTTGTAGTCGCGGACGGCGT
>CAJPTB010000027.1 GCA_905373325.1 uncultured Ancrocorticia sp. | reverse complement strand
CCCAGTATCGCCCACCACGGCCCCGGAGCAATCCGGTGTTTTTGCATATGCGGCCCGACGCCGAAACGCCGGGCCGCTCGAAACCCGCCGACCTCCTCCGTGCACGGTTTCCCGAAGCCGACCTGGCGACCTTTCTCAGCCGCGCCTTTCAGACTTCGTAAGCCTTGCCGGTGAGAGTCTCGACGGCAAGGCGGCCCAAGGCGTTGGCGGCCAGCGGACTGTCGCCGGTCAGGAGGAGGCGGTCCCGATGGGTCTGTCCGCTCACGCCTTCGTTGACGATCGTCAGCCCCTGCCGCCTGAGGCGCTCGCCCAGTTTCCATGTGAGCCGGCCGGGCAGATAGCCGCTCTCCACGAGGGCGCCGACGTCGAACGAATCGGGGAACGCGCACAGGGAATAGCCGGCGAAATAGGAGGCGCCGCCCTCGTCCGCCGCGGCGCACAGAGCTGCGGGCCCATGGCATAGAGCGATGACCGGCCGCTCGTTTTCCAGCGCCCAGAGGAGGACGTCTCTGACAGCTCGGCTGTCGGGAATGCCGCCGCCCATGGCGCCGTGCCCTCCCGGAACGAAGACGGCGGCGTAGTCTGAATCGGGGCCGAGCTCGGCGGCCACGTCCGCGAGGCGACGGGGCTTGAGCAA
Source organism: uncultured Ancrocorticia sp. (assembly GCA_905373325.1). Lineage (GTDB taxonomy): Bacteria > Actinomycetota > Actinomycetes > Actinomycetales > Actinomycetaceae > Peptidiphaga. Next base: position 10,752 of record CAJPTB010000027.1, on the reverse strand, counting down.
CGCCGGGAGAAGCTCCTCGTAGCCCGCCTTGACCGCCTCGTCTTCCGCCGGCATCGCCCACATCTCCAACTTTGCCATGTTCCCGGAGAGGGTTGCGACCTCGATTTCGTAGCCTGCCGCCCGCAGATGCATGAGCGGCACCAGCGTTTCGACGGGGTGGTTTCCGGTGGAGAAGAGGCCGCCGTCGGTGGGCAGATAACGCTCGTCGACGGCGATCGTGAGAATCTTGCGGGGCCCGGAGGCAACTCGCGGCGCTCCGGCCGCGCCGTCGAAATCGGTTTTCTTGGACACGGATTGTTCGATCGAATAGTCCGAGGGGAAGAATGCGTTGTGTTCGACCCGATCGGGGACGGGAGCCTTTGAAACTGACATGCGTCGACCTTTCGTTGAGGCGGAATCGGGCGCTTAATGGTGCCTGACGTTTGGGTTAAGTGGGCGGCGAAGTCTCTCGCAACGGACTTGCCTTGCGGGGCTTGCAATGGACTCGCCCTGCAAGGCTCGAAATGGACTCGCTCAAGCAAAGCTACGTCATCGCCGTCGTCGTTTCGAGCAAATTGCCGCTCTGTTCTTCGACAGCGATAGAGCTTTTCAACCCATCGGTTTCATGCAGGCGATTTGGGCGCCCGTCGCCCTCTTCACGCCGTCCGTCCGCTCTCGGCGGGTAGTATTGAGCCTGCGTGCCCGGTATGTGCGCTCAATTTTGACGTTTAAGGAGTATACGTGCCCGTCAACCTGTCAATCGACGGAAATGCAACGGCCATCGAAGGGCCGCGTTCGGGGATTGAGTTCTTCGCCGACCGCAAGAACGTCGTCGCCCTGAGGGTCGACGGCGAACTCAAGGACCTGGCGACGGATCTCGCGTCCCTTCCCGAGGGCGCCGTCGTCGAAGGCGTCGACGTTTCAAGCGACGACGGTTTGAACATCCTCCGCCATTCGACCGCCCACGTCCTCGCACAGGCGGTCCAGCAGATCTTTCCCGACGCCAACCTCGGAATCGGCCCGTTTATAACGGACGGTTTCTATTACGATTTCGGGAACATCGACGCCGTGACGCCCGAGCTTCTGCGCGACCTGGAAAAGCGGATGAAGCGGATCGTCAAGGAGGGGCAGACTTTCCGCCGCCGCGAGATCGCGGACGCCGACGCGGCCGCCGAACTGGCCGGCCAGCCCTACAAACTCGAGCTCGTCGGCACGAAGGGCGCCGGGGCCGAGGGCGCCTCCGTCGAAGTCGGCGGGGCCGCACTGACGATGTACGACAATTGCTCGCGCGACGGCTCCGTCGTGTGGACCGACCTGTGCCGCGGCCCGCATCTGCCTTCCACGCGTCTCATTGGGAACGGGTTTGCGCTGACGAAGGCCTCCGCCGCGTACTGGAAGGGCGACCAGGCGGGCGACCGACTCCAGCGGATCTACGGAACGGCGTGGCCCACGAAGGACGAACTCGCCGCCTACCAAAAGCGCGTCGCCGAGGCCGAACGCCGCGACCACCGCCGCCTGGGCGCCGAGCTCGACCTCTTCTCCTTTCCCGAGGAAATAGGGCCGGGCCTCGTCGTGTTCCACCCCAAAGGCGGCATCTTGCGCCACGTCGTCGAATCGCATGTGACCCGGCGGCACCTCGAGGAGGGCTTCGACTTTGTCCACACGCCCGAGATCTCAAAGGGCGGGCTCTTCCATACGTCGGGCCATCTTCCGTACTATGAGGACACGATGTTCCCGCCCATGAAGGTCGACGAGGAGCGCGGCGCCGACGGCGAAGTGACGAGGGCGGGCCAAGATTACTACCTCAAGGCCATGAACTGCCCCATGCACAATCTTGTTTTCCGCTCCCGCGGGCGCTCGTATCGGGAGCTGCCGCTGCGTTTCTTCGAGATGGGCCACGACTACCGCTACGAGAAGTCGGGAGTGGTCCACGGGCTCACCCGCATGCGCGGCTTCACCCAGGACGATTCCCATACGTACTGCACCCCGGAGCAGGCCAAGGGGGAAATAGAGATGCTTCTCAATTTCTTCTTGGACATTCTGCGCGATTTCGGGCTGACGGACTTCTACCTCGAGCTCTCCACCCGCGACGAGGGGAAGAAGAAGGACAAATTCATCGGCTCGGACGAAGACTGGGCGGCTGCGACCCGCATCCTCGAGGAAGCCTGTGCGGCCACCGGGCTCGACCTCGTTCCCGACCCGGGCGGGGCCGCGTTCTACGGGCCAAAGGTCTCGGTGCAGGTCAAGGACGCGCTGGGCCGCACATGGCAGATGTCGACGGTGCAATACGACTTCAACCAGCCTGAGCGTTTCGATTTGGAATACACCGCCCCCGACGGTTCGAGGCGAAGGCCGGTCATGATCCACTCCGCGAAACTCGGGTCGGTCGAACGTTTCATCGGCGTCCTCACCGAGCACTACGCAGGAGCCTTCCCCGCATGGCTCGCCCCGGTCCAGGCGCGGCTCGTCCCCGTTGCGGAAGCCTTCAACCCCTACTGCCAAGAAGTCGCGGCCAAGCTCCGAGCCGCGGGAATCAGGGTCGACGTCGATCTGTCCGACGACCGTTTCGGCAAGAAAATCCGCAATGCGGCCAAGGAGAAGATCCCGTTCACCCTCATCGCCGGCGGAGAGGACGCGGAGGCGGAAGCCGTTTCCTTCCGTTACCGCGACGGGCATCAGGAGAACGGCGTTTCCGTGGACGAGGCGGTGGCCCATATCGGCCGCGTCGTCGCCCTCAGGGTCAACGACCCGGCTCGCGAGCGTCTGGTTGAGGAGTCCGGGGGAGGGGAAAAATCGGGCGAAGGCGCGAAGGGCAAGCCGGCCGAAGGCAGGGCCTGTGCCGAGGGCCCGTCCGGGGGAGGGAGTCGATGACTGACGGCCTGGTTTCCTCGGAAGGCCCCGGGCCCTCGGAAAGCCTCGTCGATGCGGCGGGCCTTCCCGGAATCCGGGACGGTTTCGAGCGTCTGTGGACGCCGCATCGCGCGGCATACGTCTCAGGCGCCGCCAAGCCCGATAAAACGGGAGAGTGCCCCTTTTGCGTCGCGCCGTCTCTGGACGACGCGGAGGCCCTCGTCGTCGCCAGGGGCCGCGAGTGCTTCGCCCTTCTCAATCTCTACCCCTACAATTCCGGCCACATCCTGGTGTGCACGTACCGCCACGTCTCGCTCTACACGGACCTGACGGACGAGGAGCGGATTGAGATGGGGAGGATGACGGCCCGGGCGATGGAGGCGTTGGGCGAGGCTCTCCGGCCGGCCGGCTTTAACCTGGGGATGAACCAGGGCGACGTCGCCGGCGCCGGCATTGCCGCACACATCCATCAACACATCGTCCCCAGGTGGCTCGGCGACGCCAATTTTCTGCCGATAGTCGCCCAGACGAAGGCGATTCCGGCAATTCTCGCCGACACGAGGAAGGCTGTTTCCGAGGCTTGGTCGCGCATCGACCGCGGCTCGACGGGCGAAGGCTCGCTGCGCGCAGACCCGGCCGGAGAAGATCCGGCGGGCGAAGAAGGGAGCGGAAATGCTCAGTAGGACGGGCCGCCCATTCGTTCAGACGGTTTTCGGGCCCATCGCGAAGCTTTTTGTCAAGATGGGAGTGAGCGCGGACGCGGTGACTCTCGCGGGCGCCGTCCTCGGCGTGGCGCTGTCGCTCACCCTGCTTCCGACGAATCGCCTCGTCGTCGGCTCTCTCAGCCTGGGAGGGCTCGCCCTGTTCGACAGCATCGACGGGCAAATCGCGCGTTTGACGAACACGTCGTCGAAATGGGGCGCCTTCTTAGACTCGACCCTCGATCGGGTCACCGACGTCGCGATCTTCAGCGGCCTGCTTGCCTGGGCGTATCTGCACGGAGAGAGCGGCGCGATGCGAACCTTCCTCATGATCGGCCTGCTCGCAGCCATGGGGACGGGATCCGTTGTGCCATACGCCAGAGCGCGGGCCGAAGGCCTCGGAATGACCGCCTCGGTGGGGATCGCCGAAAGGGCGGACAGGCTGGTCATCATCCTCTTCAGCGCCCTCTTTGTGGGCCTCGGGCTGCCGCAGTGGATTCTTCTCGCCTCGGCCTGGTACCTGACGGCCGCCGGCCTTGTCACGGTCGTCCAAAGGATGGCGGTCGTCTACCGACAGGCCCACGAAACGGCGGAGTGACATGGACGCCGTTCGCCTCTTCCGCTTCGCCGACGCCGCCGTGGGCGCCCTGCCGGAGGCCCTCGGCAGGGCCGTTTTCGACGCGGTGGGAACCGTCGCGGGGACGCTCCCGAGCGCGGGGGTCCGCAGGCTTCGCGCGAACCAGGCGAGGATTCGCCCGGGAATGACGCCCCGGCAGAGCCGGGCATTGGCCAGGCGGGCCATGCGTTCGTATATGCGCTACTACTACGAGGCGCTGAGGCTGCCGCGCATGGGCAGGGAGCAGATACGCGCGAGAGTGCGAATCGACAACAGCGAGTGGCTGCGCGAGAAATTCGCTGAAGGACAGGCCGCCGCCGCGGCCCTCATGCATTCGGGAAACTGGGACCTGGCGGGAGCGTGGGCTGAAATCGACCTCGTCCACGTCCACACCCTGGCCGAAAAGCTCGAGCCGCAGGAACTCTACGATTTCTTTGTCGGGTACCGCACCGCCGTGGGAATGTCGGTCTATCCCGCCGGCGCCGGGGCGATACATCGGATCGAAGAAGCGATGCGCGAGGGCGCCTGCCTGGCGCCGATCCTGGCCGACCGCGACCTGACGGCCAGCGGCGTCGAAGTCAAGTTTTTCGGCTGCGCAATGCTGGTGGCGGCGGGGCCCGCGCTGCTCGCGCAGAGGGTCGGCGTCCCCGTCTATCCGGTTTTCTCCTTCTACGAGAAGATTTCCGGGGAACGACGCCGCCGCGCGGGCACGCGGTGGGGAATGCGCCTGCTCGTCGGCGAACCGGTTCGCGCGCGCACGGACGCCTCCTCTCCGAGCGACGAACGCGCGGCCGACATTGCTCGAATGAGCCAGGAGTGGATCTCCCAATTCGAGCCCTGGGTGAGCGAGCGCCTCGAGGACTGGCACATGCTCCAGAAGGTCTTCGTCGAGGACCTCGATCCCGAGCGCCTCGCCCGAACTCGCCGTCGGGCCGCCGAGGCCGTCAGAGCGCAGCCGAAAGACGCGAAGGCGTTTGCGACAGGCCATGAGCCGCCTTCGGAGGCCGACAATGCGCCGACGTCGGCGGGGGCGTTTGCGGAAGAAAAGAAGACGGACGCGACGGGCGCAGGCGACGCCGTCGCCGAATCGGAGGCCCGCCTGTGAGAAGTGTGGAGAATCGACCGTGAGAATAGGAATCGCATGCCCTTACTCGTGGGACGTCCCCGGCGGGGTCGGCGTCCACATCCGGGATCTCGCCGAGGAGCTCCTCCGCCGCGGGCACGACGTCGGAGTGGTCGCCCCGTCCGAGGCGAAGTCCCCGATTCCCGACTATCTCACTCCGACGGGGTCGGCCATCTCGATTCCGTACAACGGCTCGATCGCCAGGCTCGCCTTCGGCCCGCGCGTCAACCGGGAGGTGCGCGCGTGGCTGCGGGCCGGCGACTTCGACGTCGTCCACGTCCACGAGCCCTTCGTTCCCTCGGTGTCGATGCTTGCGCTCATGAGCGCCGAGTGCCCGGTTGTCTCGACGTTTCACACGGCCATGGACCGTTCGAGGGCCTTCGAAGTCTTCACGCCCGTGCTGCGTCCGGTGCTCGAAAAAATCCAGGCGAGGATCGCGGTCTCCCAGGAGGCCCGGCGCACGGCCGTCCAATACCTGGGGGGCGACGCCTTCGTCATACCGAACGGCGTCTACACTCGCCAGTTCGTCGAAGCGGCGCGGGACGGGCGCTTCACTGGAACGCCTGACCGCCCGACCCTCGGATTCCTCGGGAGAATAGACGAGCCTCGCAAGGGGCTTCCCGTGGTCGCCCGAGCTTTCCCGGCCGTCCGCGAGGCGCTTCCAGGCGTCCGCCTTTTCGTCGCGGGACGGGGAGACATCGACGAGGCCAGGCGGCTTTTCGGCCCGCACGCCGAGGCCGTGGAGTTCCTCGGAGGCGTCTCCGACGCAGACAAGGCGGCCCTTCTTTCCTCCGTGGACGTCTATCTCGCTCCGAACACCGGGGGAGAGTCCTTCGGAATCATCCTCGTCGAGGCGATGAGCGCCGGAAGCTTCGTCGTCGCCTCGGACATTCCCGCGTTCAGGGCTGTCTTGGGCAACGGAGCCTTCGGATCGCAATTCGCCAACGAGGACCCGGACGGTTTGGCCGGCGCGGTCGTCGAGGCCATAGCCGATCCGGCCAAACGGGCCTCTGTCACAGCCTCCGCCCAGGAAGAGGCCGGAAGATACGACTGGCACACAGTCGCCTCGCAGATCTACGCGGTATACGAAACCGCCGTTCGCACGGCCGGAATGGAGGTGGAGGATTGAATCTCCCGTCGCTTCTCGCCGTAGCGTGCGTGCTGGCGGGCCTGCTCATCGTCTATCTCACGCTCGCGGCTCGCCGCCTCGACCGGCTCCATCAGACCGTCGTCAAATCTCGCAGGGCCCTCGAGCTCGCTCTCCACGCCAGGGCGGAGTACGCCCGGGAATTCGCGGCCGAGGGCGGGTTGGACGTCGCCGCATCCATCCTTTTGACCGATGCGGCGGACGCCTGCCTGCGCGAGGGCATCAATCCGATCGTCGACGACGGCCTGGACGGCCTGCCGCTCGACGTCGCCCGAGGCGCGGCCTCCGACCGACGGACGATCGAATCCTCCATGTCGCGAACGCTCAGACTCACGGTAGACGAGCTCGAAGAAGAAGACGTCTCGGCCGAGTCCAAACCGCTTCTCGACAAGCTTTCCCGAGCCCGCCTCGACGTGCGCCTTACCCGAACGTTCCACAATTCGCACGTCGATCAGATACGGCGTGTTCGCAGGTCCTTTTACGTTCGGCTTTTCTTCCTTGCAGGGCGGGCTCCGACGCCCGCCACCGTGGACATCGACGACGAGTGAGGGGTTGCGTGACAGACCAGTTCATCCCACAGGATCCTCCAGCTTCCGGCTCGCCCGAGTCTGAGGCGATCGACGAACCGGAGACGTCCCCGGTCTCCGAGGCCGTCCCCGGTTTCGGCTTGCCCGAGTCTGAGGCGATTGACGACGAGCCTCGGAAACTCGTCGAGCCGGACGGCGGGGCCGCCGCCGTCCCGGATGAGACGAAGAGGCCCGTACAATTTCCGCCGAGTCAAGCCGATGCCGGGGCGCCGCCTTCGCAGCGGCCTCGCCCGGCCCGGCAGGGGCCGCCGGAGGGCCGGGTCGCGCCGGTCCCCAAATGGCGGCTGTCCCCGAACTGGTCGTGGCAGACGCTTGTGGCATGCGTGATTTTGGTCGGGGTGACCGTCGTCGCCCTCACTCTCGCCTTCGGGCTGATCAAGGACCAGACCCAGGCGCTGTTCGACTACGCTTCGCGCAGCTCCGGCCACAAGTACGAAGAGGACGTCCCGTACCCGCTTCTCATCTGCCTTGCACTGGTCCCTGCCGTGGTGATCGGCGCCGCCGTGTGGTTCATCGATCGCTGGGAGCCAGAGCCGGTCGTCATGTACGTGATCGCCATAGGATGGGGCGCCGGGGTCTCCGTGCTGGTCTCATTCGACGGCAACGGGTGGTGGTCGCAGCGCGTCCTCGGCATGGCGGCGAACAGCGCCCAGTACGACGTTATGACGAAAGCCGTGGGCGCGGCGATCATCGAGGAGTCCGCCAAAGGCCTCGGCCTGCTCGTCATATTCTTCGCGCTCAACAAGTACGTCAACGGGCCGATGGACGGCCTCGTCTACGGCCTCCTTGTTGGGATGGGCTTCGCCTTCACCGAGAACATCCTCTATTTCGCCAGGGCCTCGGTGGCCGAGACCGTGGGCGGCTCCGTGGACCTTTCCGGCATGGAGACGTGGACGATAGGCTCCCTTTTCTTCGCCCGGGCGATTCTCACGCCGCTCGTCCATCCGCTTGCGACCGCCATCACGGGTCTGTTCGTCGGTTTGGCCACGACGTCGCGAAAGCCCTACGTCGCGATCTTCCCCATGGCGATCGTCGGCTGCGCGCTGGCCGCCTTGCTGCACGGCCTCCACAATTACTCCTCGATCAAACGATTCGCGGACGAGCCCGCAACGCGCATGATGCTCCAGCTTCCCGTCTACATCGGCGCGGCCGTCCTCATTTACTTCGTCGCGGGGATGCAGCGGCGAGACGTCCACAGGGGCCTCGTCGAATACTCGCAGGCGGGGTGGCTCAGCGCCAACGAGGTGCGCATGGTCATGAGCCTCGTCAACCGCCGGAAGGCCCGCCTGTGGGCGGGAGCGTCCGCCGCCGAACTGGGCAGAACCGTCGAAGCGGGGAGCAAGGCCATGCGCTCCTTCCAAAACGAGCTTATTCACCTCGGGTACACGAGGAGCATCAACGTTCAGCGGCGCACCGCGCACACGGAGCAGGTCCGGCGCAAGGAGGCCGAGCGCTTGGAGTACATCACCGAGTTGCGCAGAGTGTTCACGACGCCGGCGAAAGGCCAGGCCCAGCATGCCGGGATTTGAGGCGACGGGCGGAAGCGGGAACATGCCGCCGTTTGAGGGGGCGGGCGACGGCGCCGACGCGCCTGGAACGGATCGGGCGAACGGCGTCGTCAATCCGCCGGAACTCCGGGGGATGAGGGTCGAAAAGGGCGTGGGCCGCGCGGGGGAGCCGTCGGGCAAGGTCCGCGACAGCTGGCTGGACGAGTGGTCTCCGGACGCCGAAGGCGTTCCCCATAGGCGGGCTGCGCGCGTCGTCGTCTTCGATCCCGAGGGGCGCGTTCTTCTCGTGCACGGCCACGACTTCGACGACGTCGACCATTCATGGTGGTTCACCGTGGGCGGTGGTTTGGGCGAGGAAGGCCCCCGTGAGGGCGCCGTGCGCGAACTGCGCGAGGAGACCGGCGTAAGCGCCGACCCCTCGCGGCTCGTCGGGCCGGTGCTGCTGCGCAGCGACGAGTTTCGGTTTGCCGCGCGAACCGTGAGGCAAGACGAAGTGTTTTTCATCCTCGCGGTGAGCGGGGAAGAGGCGCGTTCGGCCAGGCCGGGGTACGATCTGACGGCCGCGGAGCGGGAGACGCTCGACGAGTTTCGGTGGTGGCGCCCGGCGGAGATCCGCGAGGCCGAAGCAAAGGGCGAGACCTTCTATCCTGCGGGGCTGTCCGACTTGATCGAGACATGGTGGCCCGAATGGGACGGAATCGTCAGAAATGTCACGGACAGGGCGCTGGAGTAGGGGTCATCTCCCCCAGGGCCTCCCCAGAGTCGCGTGGGCTTTCCTTCCCAGATTAGGATGCACGGTGGAACGTTGAAAGGAATGGACGTGGCTCAACATCAGCAGTACGCGCCGGGCGGGCGGATTCCCGCCCAGCTGTATCCCCAGAGCTCCGGAAACATGCGCCCCCCGGCCTACCCGCAAGGGTACGGACAGGTAAAGGCCCAGCCTCGGCGCCTCAACCTTCCCGGGCGGTGGACGCCGGGTTCGCTCGTCTTCGCAATATGCATCATCGTGCTTGCCGTGATAGCGATCATCGTCTCGTTCGAGCTCATCAACGACATGATCGAAGAGCAATACCAGTCTCTGGGCGAGAAGGCCTCTCAGAAGTTTGAGAACACCACGAGCATCCTCAAACTTGCGATCGTCGCACTCATCCCGCTCCTGCTCATTATCGCTCTGGTTCGATGGATTGACAGATGGGAGCCTGAGCCCATCCTCTTCTACGTTCTCTCTCTCGGCTGGGGCGCCGGCGTCTCCGTCTACCTTGCCTTCAAGGGCAACAAGTGGTGGGGCAATGAGATGAAGAAGTGGCTGATTGAGAACCGCCAGCTCAGCCTTGAAGACGGCGGAATACGCAATATAAAAGGCGATGGCGGCCCCCTGCTGTATGACATTCTGCGCACTGCAGTCGGGGCCGGCGTCATCGAAGAGGGAGTCAAGGGCCTTGGGCTCCTCCTCATGTTCATTTTCTTGAAGAAGTACATCAACGGGCCCATCGACGGAATGATCTACGGGACGCTCATCGGCGCGGGGTTCGCCTTCACCGAGAACATCCTTTATTTCGCCACAGCCGACGTCAAAAACAACTTCATAAAGCAAGCTGGGATGGACGCGTCTCAGGACGTTTTGGGGCAGACCATCGTCATACGAGCGGTGGCCTCGCCTTTCGTCCATCCAATATGCACGGCCATCACCGGATTGCTCATAGGGCTTGCAGCCACCCAGAGGCTTTCTTGGCTGTTCGTCCTTCCGCTCGGGCTTGCGGGATACGCCATGGCCGCCGGGCTGCACGCGAGCCACAACTTCTCCGGAATCATCCGAATCGCCGAGGACACCTGGACAAGGATCCTCATCCAAATCCCGGTCTACATTTCCGCGATCGCGATGATCATAGTGGTCAAGAATCTCCAACGAACCACCGTCAAACGCGGGATACGACTGCTCGTCGCCGACGGTTTCATCGGCAAAGAAGACGAGACGATGCTGATGAAGTCTAGCTTGAGGTCTCGGGCCGTCGCCTGGGCGGGCGAGCGTCTCGCGGCGAGCGGGGGAGTGGCTCAAGACGGACGCAAGGCTATGCGGCGGTACCAGAGCGAGCTGCTTCAGGCTGGCTTCTTCAGGGCTCTCCTGGCAGACAACGAAAAGTCCCCGGACCTCGCCGTCATCAAACGCGAACGCGAAAGAATGTCGTTCATTTTGAAATTGCGCAGCGTTTTTCTTCCTTCGACGACGTCGAAGCCCAACGC
>CAJPTB010000026.1 GCA_905373325.1 uncultured Ancrocorticia sp. | reverse complement strand
CCGGCCGAGCAAAATCGGATTGTCGAGGCCACGTGCCGCTGGTACGGCTTCGCCGACGGCGACGCGCTGGGCGCCGCGCTTGAACGCCTGCTGTGCCAGGAGAGCTGGCCGGCCGAATTCGTCGGGACCTATGCGCAATTGGCGCAGGTCAAGGACCTGACGAGCGATCTCATCGGGCGCTTCATATCGGCAGTGTGCGATGCCACCGCCTCGGCCCACGGAACCGGATCCCTCCGCCGGCACTCCGGCGGCCTCGTCATTCCCGAGGCGACCCGCGAAGAGATCATGCTGCTCAAGGGACTGGCCGTCTACTACGTCATGCTGCCGCGCGAGAGCGAGCCCCTCTACTACGAGCAGCGCACGGTCGTCTACGATCTGGTGGACGCGCTCAACGGCAGCCCCGAGCGGCTGGAGCCGCAATTTCTCGAACAGTGGAATATGGCGGGCGGGGACGCGTTGGGGAGGCTTCGCGCCGTTGTCGACCAGGTTGCGAGCCTGACGGACCAGTCCGCCCGCCAGTGGCACTCGCGCCTGTGCGGCTTCCTGCGGAACTGACGCCGGACGGCTTGCCGGCGCCGACTCGCAGGGCTCGCATGGCCTGTCGAGGGGGCTTGGACAGTTTGTCGGACATCCTGCCGGGCGGCCCGGATAGAATGGTGGCATGGCGGGGTTGATCAGGCGAGAGGACATCGACGAGGTTCGTTCGCGCACGCGGATTGAGGACGTCGTCTCCCAGTATGTCCAGCTGCGCCCCGACGGCGTCGACTCTCAAAAGGGCCTGTGCCCCTTCCACGATGAGAAAACGCCCTCTTTCCATATCCGGCCGCACATCGGCAGGTGGCATTGTTTCGGATGCGGCGAAGGAGGCGACGTCATCTCCTTCGTCGAACGAATCGAGCATGTGTCTTTCGTCGAGGCGGTGGAGATCCTCGCCCGAAAGGCCGGCGTGGAGCTTCGCTACGAGAACGACGGGCGGCGCGAACGCGGCGACTCCGGAGCCACGCGCCAGCGCCTCATCGACGCCCACCGGGTCGCGGTGGACTTCTACATGGCCCAGCTGGCCTCCCCCCAGGGCGAGGCGGGGCGGCGGATGCTCGACCAGCGCGGCTTCGACGCCGCAGCGATCGAGCGCTTCAAGGTCGGATACTCGCCGAACTCGTGGGACGGCCTGCTCAAAGAGCTGCGGCGTCGCGGATTCACCGAACGTGAGATAGCCGCCTCGGGGCTGGCGAGCCAGGGAAACCGCGGCCAGTACGACCGCTTTCGCGGGCGCCTCATGTGGCCGATCATGTCGATCACCGGCGACCCGATCGGCTTTGGCGCGCGCAAGCTCTCGGACGAGGACAATGGCCCGAAGTATCTCAATACGCCGGAGACCGCGATCTACAAGAAGTCCCAGGTGCTCTACGGGCTCGACATGGCCAAGCGCGCCATCTCCCAGCAGCGGAGAATCGTCGTCGTCGAGGGGTACACGGACGTCATGGCGGCCCAGCTCGCGGGCGTCGAGACGGCCGTCGCCACGTGCGGCACCGCCTTCGGCTCCGAGCACGTCAAGGTCGTCCGCAGGCTCATCGGCGACGGGGCCGATCCGGCTGCGGGGGTGATCCTGGGTTCCGGGGCGGCCTACGGCGGCGAGGTCATCTTCACCTTCGACGGCGACGCCGCCGGCCAAAAGGCCGCGCTCAAAGCCTTCCAGGAGGATCAGGCCTTCGCCGCGCAGACCTTCGTCTGCGTCGCGCCCGAGGGAATGGATCCGTGCGAGGTGCGCATGAACTACGGAGACGAGGCGGTGCGCGAGATTGTGGCGGCCCGCCGCCCGCTGTTCGAGTTTGCGATTCGCTCGGTGCTGACGGGCCTGCCGTTGAACAGCGCCGAAGGGAGGACCGCCGGACTCCGCGCCGCCGCGCCGATGGTCGCTTCGATCCGCGACAGGGTGCTTCGCGGCGAGTACACGAGGCAGCTGGCGGGGTGGCTCGGCATGGACGAGGGCACCGTTCGCCGCGCCGTGCTTTCCTCCGGCCGCAGACCCGCTTCCGGACGGCGGCAGGAAGGCGGACAGAGACGGCCGAACGGCGGCGCTCAGGACGGGCAGGAGCGCCCCGCCCCCGTTCTCGCGCCGAGGGCGACGGTGCGGGACCCCGTAGAGAGGGTCGAGAGGGAGGCCCTCGGGATATACCTTCAGCTGCCGGGCCTCGCGAGCTTGGCGCAGATGGACGAACTGCCCTCCCAAACCTTCACCGTGCCCGTCCATCGCCGCGTGCACGAGGCGATCCGGGCCGCCGGGGGCGCCGCCTCCTACGACAAGCGCGTCGCCGAGCTCTCGGCGAACGGCGTCCCTTTGGAGAAGGCGGAGGAAGCCGCCGCCGGCTGGTACGTCGAGAGGGTCATTGAGAACGCCGACGACGTCGTCGGCCGAGCCGTGGCCCAGCTCGCCGTCGAAACGCTTCCCGAGAGCCGGCCAGACCGAGTCGAGCGGTACGTGTGGGGGATAGCCGTGTCCCTTATCAGGCAGGGAATCACCCGCCAGATCGGCGATCTGCGCTCGCGACTGCAGCGCACGCCGCCCGACGACCCGCAGTATTCCGCGCTGTTCTCGCGGCTCATCGAACTGGAGGAACAGCGCCGGGCGTGCGACGCTCAAATCGAGTGATCTACGCTGCTGCGAATCGCGGTGACGCCGTCGAGGAAATCCGGCTAAGATATGAGGGCCGGTTTCCGGCGCGCCCCTGTAGCTCAGTTGGTTAGAGCAGTGGACTCATAATCCATCGGTCGCGGGTTCAAGTCCTGCCGGGGGCACACCAGAGAGGCGAAGCCGCAAAGTCGCTTGGAGTTTTCGGCCTTGAAGCGGAGCGGCGTCAGTCGCCGAAAAGCTTCGCCAGAGAATCGTCAGCCACGCGCGAAGGGCGGAATTCGACGATTGCGTGCTTGGCCAAGCCGCGGAGGGCAAATGGGTCTTTCGCCACCGCAGCCTCGATTTCTTCACGAGGACGGTTCGCCGCGAGAATCACTCCGCCCGTGCGCGGCTCGCGACGCCCTGACGCAAGGAAGCGACCTGCGGCATAGTTTTCATTGAGCCAGATTTTATGTGCGTCGAGGGCTGAGTCGATGTCTTCCAATTCGGACGTATAGTCGATGAGGATCACATACATGCCGAGATTTTAAGGCACTTTCGTCTTTGCGCGCGACGGCCCTTTCGAGGCCCTGCTTGGGGAGAGCAGACCATCGCGAGAGGGATGCGGGGCCTTTAGGATGGCAGCATGAAGATGAACAACATAGTCGCATGTGTGCCCGTGTCCAATATTGAGGAGGCAGTCGCCTGGTATCAGGCCGCCTTCGAGCTCGGCGCTCCGCATTCGATGCCGATGGAAGGGATCGTCGAGTTCAACCTCGGCCGCTTTTGGCTCCAGCTTTTCGAATCGCCCGAGACGGCCGGCGCCGAGGGCATCACGCTCGTTCTGGGAGTCGACGACGCCCGGGCGGAGCAGCAACGTCTCGCAGACCTCGGATTTTCGGTGACCGAGATCGAGACGATCGACGAAGTCGTCGATGTATTCAATCTCATCGATCCAGACGGCAATGCCTACTCGATCGTCCTCGAGGCCGCGGCGGACTGAGAGCGGCGAGGCGGGCTGAGAAATCTCCAGCCCGCCCCGGACCTTCCTACGGAAGCTGACATTCACGCGGCCTCGTTGCCGAGAATCGCGCGTGCAGGAGCCTCGGTCGCCGGCCCAGTCGCTTTGACGCGTCGCCGATCAGCGGGCCGTCGGCTCAGTCAGCCGAGGCCTCGGATCCGCCGTCGTCTTCACGCCGACCCATCTTCGTTTGACGCGTCGTTTTCGCCTTCGCCGCTCGCGTCTTGGGCGCTTCCGCTTTCGCCTCGTTCCTCGGATCCGCCTTGTTCCTCGGATCCGCCTTCGCCGTTCGTCTGTTCCTCGGCCCGGCCGCCGCCGGAACTTTGCTCCGGAGTCTCGCCGTCTCCCTCCGACGGATCCTCGTAGGTGGGGGCGTCAGGGTCGGTGGCGTTGATGGCGTCGTACGACGTCGGCAGATCCTCCTCGGCGGCGATGGGAATCTCCTCGGTTCCCGTTTGCGCGGCCAGCACCTCGCTGACCTTGGACTCGTATTCGCGCTTGCGCGCCTGCCGCGAGAGCCGGGTGAAGAACTTGTGCAGGTCGACCGTCGTCTCGATAGGCCGAGGCTTCGCCCTCCGGCTGTGGGTCGTCAGCTCGTCGAAGATCTCCGCCCGAAGGGCTCCCGAAACGTCGGTGACGATTGCCCGGGCGAACTCTTCGCCCCGGAGTCTGCGGCGTATCGCGTGCTCTGCCGCAAGCTGTTTCCACAGGGCCCAACACATGAGCACCATGACCACGGAGAACGGCAAGGCTGTGAGGATGGACAGCGTTTGCAGCGCCTTCATCCCCTCCTGGGAATCGCCGAACCCCAGCATGACGGCGGCAATGGCGCCGGACAGCGTCGCGAAGGTCAGGCGCGTGGCAAGAGGGGGGTTGGGGTTGCCGCCGGTCGAAAGCATCGACATGACGTAGGACCCCGAATCGGAGGAGCTGACGAAGAATATGATCACCACGATCATCGCCAGAATCGAAAGCCATCCGCCGATAGGCATCCCTTCGAAGACTCGGAAGAGGGCGATGTCGACGTTGACCGTCCCGTCGGGGCCAATGAGGTTCTTGGCGCCGAACATCTGCTGATAAAGGCCGTTTCCGCCAAGAATCGCAAACCACACGAACGTGACGAGCGTGGGGACGAGCATGACGCCGAGGACGAATTCGCGGACCGTCCGCCCTTTGGAGATGCGGGCGATGAAAACTCCGACGAAGGGAGACCAGCTGATCCACCAACCCCAGTAGTAAACGGTCCACTGAGAGAGCCACTCGGCCCCCTTGGCTCCGGCATAGGGGTGGGTTTCGAAGGACATCGAGATGAAATTCTGGAAATAGCTGCCAGAGTCCGTGACGAATCCGTTGAAGAGGAAGACCGTGGGGCCGAGAATCGCCACGAGGACGACGAGCAAAGCGGCCAGAACCAGATTGAGGTTCGAAATGAACTTGATGCCTGCGTCCAGCCCGCTGGCGACTGACAGGGCCGCCATGCCGGAGATGACCGCCACCAAAAGGATGAGCATTCCGTTGTCGATGTGCCATCCGGCGAGGAAATCGAAGCCGGCCGCGACCTGTTTGACTCCGAAGCCCAGCGATGTGGCGATTCCCACGAGCGTTCCAATGATCGCTATGACGTCGATGACGTCGCCGAGCTTTCCGTTGATGCGGTCGCCGAAGATCGGCCGCAGCGTCGAACGGATCGAGACCGGAAGCCCTCGGCGGTGGATGGCGTAGGCGATGGCCAGGCCGACGACGACGTAAATTCCCCATGCGTGCAAACCCCAGTGGAGGAAGGACTTGGTCATGGCTTCCGATGCCCGGTCCGTCGCGTTCGCGGCGTTTGAGCTTGGGGCGGGCTTGCCGAGGTGGGAGAGAGGCTCGGCCGCGCCCCAGAACACGAGGCCGATGCCCATCCCAGCGGCGAAAAGCATCGAGAACCAGGAGGTTCGAGAGTACTCTGGCTCGGCGTCGTCCGGCCCGAGGACGGTGTCGCCCTTCCTCGAAAAGGCCAGCGCGAAGCCGACGACGACGAAGAGGGCGACCGCCAAAATGTAGTACCAGCCCACGTTCGACACGACGACTTTCGAAATGCGGGCAATGACGTCGTTGACGCCCTTCGGCCAGAGGGCGGCGAGGACGACGAAGACGAGGGTTATGCCGACTGACGGCCAGAAAACCTGGTGGCGCAGAGCCAGAGAAACGCGGCTTCGGGAAGAGAACGCTTCGAGTTCGGCTCCGTCCTCGGGCCGGGGGGACTTTTCGGCGCCAGGGGGCTCCGTGCCGATCGATGCGTCGGCGGCTTTGACGTCCGTTGCGACGCCGCCGGCCTTCTCTTCATCTGCGCGATGTGGGGGTATGTTATGCGTGGACACAAGGAAACCTTCCTTTCGACCCGGATTTCTTTACCTTCCCATACTCGGCGGACAGCCCGCAATTTCAAGCT
This sequence comes from uncultured Ancrocorticia sp., assembly GCA_905373325.1. Lineage (GTDB taxonomy): Bacteria > Actinomycetota > Actinomycetes > Actinomycetales > Actinomycetaceae > Peptidiphaga. Next base: position 5,424 of record CAJPTB010000026.1, on the reverse strand, counting down.
TTCGTTTCCGTGGAAAAGTCAGTGCAATATGACGGGGATCGCTGAGAAAAGATGTCTTTTATTTCGTTTACGGATATTGTGATTGCCTAAAGGAGCGGGAGAAAGCTCACGGACGGCCAGCGTTGACTCCCCTTTGGCCGCTCGCAGGATACCATCGAACTATGCCGCATCGACCTCCAGCGCCTACCGGGCGTCACTTCAAAGACGGACCGGAAAAAGCAGGCGTTCCCGTACGCCCGCAGGTCAGCCAGCCTGAGGAGCTCGATCCAGCCGAAGCCCGGCGCCGGGCGGCCGAACGGGCGGCCAGGGCCGCAGCGGCCTATGCCGCCCACACAGCCAACAGGGCCGCTTTTTTGGGAGAGGCGGAGGACACCGCCGTCATCCCGGTCACCCGGGAAGACCGAAAGCCGGGCGGCGAAGACGTCCGCGAACGCGCGGCAGAACGTGAGGAGCCGGCGCCCTCCGGCGCGCGCAAGGGCTCGGGCGAGGCCAAGAAACAGGCGGGCTCGCCCAAGAGCGTCGCACGCTCGTCCTTCGTCATGTTCCTGGGGAGCTTGGTTTCGCGTTTCCTGGGGCTCGTCCGCTCTCCGATCCTCCTTGGAGCGATCGTCGGCGTCACGACGCCGGCCGCCGACGCCTTCGCCGTGGCGAACAAGCTGCCGAACCTCATTTACATGATCATCGTCGGCGGCCTGGTCAACGCGGTTCTGGTGCCCTCGATCGTTCGGGCGACGAAGGAGTCCAAAGACGGCGGGGAGGCCTTCCTCAACAAGCTGCTCACGCTCTCGATCGTCTCCCTCGGCTCGGTGACCCTCCTGCTGACCTTGGGCGCGCCTTTCGTCGCGAAGGTTTTCGCGTCCACGATGGAGGGCAAGTGGTTCAACCTCACCGTCGCCTTCGCCTATTGGTGTCTGCCCCAGATTTTCTTTTACGGCATGTACACGGTGCTCGGCCAGATCCTCAACGCCCGGGAGAACTTCGGCCCGTACATGTGGGCGCCCGTGCTCAACAACGTCGTGTCCATTGTGGGATTCCTCGGCGTTCTCGGCGTTTTCGGCGGGGCCGAACGCGGAGGCATCGAGGAATGGGATTCGACGCGGGTCATGCTGCTCGGCGGGGTCTCCACCGCGGGCATCGCGGTGCAGGCCTTGGTTCTCGTTTGGCCGATGCACAACTTGGGCATCCGCTATCGCCCCGACTTCGCTTGGCGGGGCTCGGGCTTGGGGGAGGCAGGGAAAGCGTCGTGGTGGATGCTTCTCATGATGGTCTCCGGCATGGTCCCCACGATGCTCCTGTCGAATGTGGCTGCAGGCGCCCGCAGCCGCGCCGAGAGAATGGGACTCAGCGGCGACGTCGCTGGCAACGCGGCCTATGACAGCGCGTACGCGCTCTATTCCATGCCGACGTCGCTCATCGTCGTCTCGATCGCGACGGCGATGTTCACGAGGCTCACGAAGGCCGCCGTCGACGGCGACATGGCGAAGATGCGCCGGGACGCCTCAAAGACGCTGCGGATGGTCTCCACGCTCATGCTCCTTGCCTCTGCGGGCATGGTTGCCCTGGCGGTCCCCATCACGAGGATCCTCACCTTCACCGTTCCGCCGGACCAGGCTGTGGAGCTGGCGAAGGTCCTCATCGCCATGTGCATCGGGCTGGTCGGAGTGGGCGCGGTGAGCGTGCTCGACCGCGTTTACTACGCCTTCGAGGACACGCGCGGGGCCTTCTGGATCAACTTGCCTTTCCTGCTGTTCGGCCTGGTGGGCTACTACCTGTGCAGCTTCATCGATCCGCGCTGGACGGTGGTCGGCATCGGCCTCGTCATGTCGGCGGCCAACATCCTCTCCGTTTTCGCCATGATCTACAAGCTTTCCCAGCGCATGGGGGGCCTTGACGAGGACAGGCTGCTTCGCGTCCACGTCAAGCTCCTGTGGATCGCCTCGGCCACGGCCCTGCTGGGCTGGCTCATACACGCCGTTTTCTTCGGCCCCATTTTTGCGCCCGTCGGATTCATTGGCGCAATCTTACGCTGCGCAGTGATCGGGCCTGTGCTCGTCGCTTTCTACCTCGGCCTCATGAAGGCGTTGAAGATGGAGGAGCTGAGCGTGCTCATGGGGCCGCTCACCTCGATCGCGCGAAAGTTCGGGATCGGGAAGCGCCGGTGAGCGGAAGGGGGCGCAACGATCTCGAGGGGCGCAGCGATCTTGAGAGCCAGACACCGGCGGGCGGGACGCACGCGCGCAAAACAACCGAGAGCCACGCCGCGGCGAGGTTGGCGATCGCCGTCAAAGCGCGCCATGCCAAAGCAGGCGAGGCCGAAGCGGCGACGAAGGAAAGGAACGCAAACAAATGGGGGATGCCGTGAACAACTGTCGGAACGGCTCAGAAAACAGCGGTCTGGAAAGAGACGCCGAGCGCGAGAGGCCGCAGACCGGGGGCGGGTCTCAGGCGCGCCGGGCACGCCAGGGCCGCCTCGACGATCCTGCCTGTGAGAAGCCGATCCTTCCGGTGGTCTTCGGATACGACATCGCCGCCTACAGCTTTGCCCGCATCTTCCACGAGGCGGCGGGGGTTCGCTCGCTCGTCGTCGCCGACGCCATGCGCGGTCCGATCGACCATTCTTCGATCTTCGACGTGCGGCTCGTGAGCAAAGGCTCGCTCGACGACGAGGCGGCTTTCCTCGGCATCCTCGACGGCCTGGCGCGCGAGTTTTCCGACCGGCGCCTGATCCTCCTCGTCAACACCGACGAGGCCGTCGGCTTCGTCGCCCGGCATCGTGATTCTCTGAGCAGGGACTGGTTTCTTCCGTACGGAGACCGAAAGTCGGTTGAGACTGCGAATTCCAAAGCGGAGATGGCCGCGATCGTCGCCGGGCTCGGTTTGAGCGCTCCGGCGCGCACGCGGATCGACCTGCGGGAGCCCGCCTTCTGGGAAGGCGCACTGGAGGGCGTCACGTTTCCCGTCGTCGTCAAACCCGAGGAGGCGAGCGACCTCAGCCGTTACTGGAACCAGGGGCTGCGCAAGGTTTTGCCGCTCGACACGCGCGAGGCCGCGCTGGCGACCTTCGCGAAATGGCGCGAAGGAGGGGTGGACACGCGGCTCATCGTCCAGGAGCTTGTCCCGGGCGACGACACGACCCAGTGGGTCGTCAACGGATACGTGGACGCCCGGGGGACGGTCACGGCGTGCGGCTCCGGCAGGGTCATCCTCGGCCTCCACCAGCCCGAGTACCTTGGCAACGCCGGAATCATACTGACCGAGCACAATCCCGAGCTGATCGAACAGGCGAAGTCCATCGTCACGCGGACAGGGCTGCGCGGGTTCTTTTCGATGGACGTGAAGGTCGATCCGCGCGACGGCGCAGCCCGCTGGCTCGATCTCAATCCGCGCATCGGCCGCGGCCACTACTACCTCAAGGCCGCCGGCGTCGACCTCGCCAAAGCGATGCTCGCGGACATGGAGGAAAACTGGGCCGACGGCGCCTCTGGGGCCGGACTGGGGCAGGCCGACGGCGCAGAGCGCTTCCGCCAAAGCGATCCGCCCGGCGCCGATCCCGCCCTCGAAGGGGCGGCGTGCGCGACGAATGCGCGCGAGGCGATCTTCTGCATCATTCCGGCGTCGCTGGCCAATCGAAGGTACATTCGCGACGCGGACCTCTACGCGCGCGTGCGGCAAGCAAAGAAAGTCGGCATCGTCAACCCGCTGGCGTATTCGGCGGACCGGAGCCTCAAACGGACGTTCTATCGCTTGGCCAACGGCTTTAACCAGCGGCGGCGGATGCGTGCGTGGTATCCCGAGCCGACCGACTCGGGATTCTGAGAATTCGGCGCTCCTCGAAATTCGAGGTTCGAACGCGCCGAAGCGCCTTCGCCTCTTCGGCGGAGGGCGTTCGTTCCTCAGTCGAGGGCGCCGGTCGCCTTGGCGAGAAGGGGATGGATCGGCAGAACATATGTGCCGACGAATTCTTCGACGTTGCCTCCGAGCCAGCGCTTGAACTTCAGCACGGGGGCGTCGGGCGCGGTCTCGTCGAAGATCCCGGACACGCCGAAGGTGTTGTAGACCGACAGGCCGTTGTCGCAGGCCCATTTGAACATCGCTCGCTCAACGGGATAGTCCCTCCCGTAGGCGGCAAAACGCTTGTCCATGCCGCCCAGCAGCAGAATGAGCTCGTCTCCGAAGCGGAAGCTCAGCGCGGCGTTGAACGGAATGCCGTCGCCGTGCTCGTCGAGGGTCTTGCGGGCCTGCTCCTCTTGAGAATCAAGCGTCGTCAAACGCTCGCGCAGCTGCTCCAGCTCCCTGTCCCTTGCCTTTGTGGCTTTGCGGCCTTCAAGCAATTCGATGCGCTTGAGCGACTCCTGCCGCTCGTCGGCGATCTGCTCGAGGTAGCGCGAGGGAAAGAGATAGGCGACGCACAGGAGCGCCCGCTCCGGCCCGAGTTCGCGCATGAGCTCGGTGTAGAACGCCCTGCTCGAACCGGAGATGCCGTGCATCGTCGTCCGATCGGCCGTCGATTCGTGGAGCTTGTCGAAGACGTCGAACTCCTCGGGCCGCAACAGCCGCGTCTCGACGCCGTAGCGCCCTTCGTTGTGGAAGCGCCGTCGCAAGCCTTTCGCCAAGGTCGCGGTGGCTTCGTCGAACGTCTTGCCCGATATGTCCTTCGTGTAGATGTATCGGATCTGTATGTCCGGCTGCTCGTAGAACTCCTTCGTCAGGCGGGTCGCCCCCAGCTTGGCGAAGGTCTCCTGCGCCTTCGCCGCCACGGGGTTGTCTTTGACGACCTTGATGTCCTCGTAAAAAGCCCGCGGAAGCAGCGGATTGAACCGCAAGGCGAGCACCCGGGGGTTCTTCTTCAGATGGCGCTTCAAACCGGTGAAAAACGCTTCGATCGCGGCGGTGTTCTCCCAATCGAGCAGCGGCCCGTAGGCCAGTTGCGCCCTCCAGAAGACCTTCTTCCACGGCTGGTAGGCGAGCACGCCCGCCCCTGCGATTTTGCGTTCGGCGTCGTCGACGACGCCGACGTATTCGACCTTGTGCCCTTGCCTTTCGCGAACGCGGGCGAACTCAACGCTTTGGGGGATGAAGACTCGGGGGCGAGATTCCTCGAGGAAACGCGCATATGCCTTGGGGGTCAGTAGGACGAAACGCATGGAGTCCATCCTACCGGGAGCGAGGTCCGCGGAAGAAAGCCGGGGCGCTGCGTGTGCGGTGCGTCGAGGAGCTGCGCCCTAAGCCCGATTCGCGGAGGAAAGCTGACCGGTTGCTGTGCGAGTTTGCAGAGAATGCTGCGTTCATTACCGTTCGGCGAGCGGGGTAACCTAGGCCGATCGGCCGTGTTGCGGGGCTGCGCGGCTATTTCGACCCTGCAAAGTGCGGACTTTTCGGCAGCGGCATATGGGCCAGGCAAAATCGCTCCTGTAGTCTTTACGC
>CAJPTB010000025.1 GCA_905373325.1 uncultured Ancrocorticia sp. | reverse complement strand
GGCGGCTGGCCATGGCCGAGGCGGCCGTCGAAAGGCTCGACGGCGTGCGCGCCGTTCCCATGCCCGGCCTTCTCGTGGACCTGTGCAGAGAGCTCGGCGCGGACGTCGTCGTCAAGGGGCTGCGGGGCGAAGCCGACTTTTCCGCGGAAAAGCCCATGGCCCTCATGAACCGCAGCCTGACGGGCATCGAAACGGTCTTCGTCCTGGGCGACCCCGCCTTGGCGCACATCGCCTCCTCCCTCGTCAAAGACGTGGCGCGGCACGGAGGGGACGTCACAGATCTTGTACCGCCGGGCGTGGCAGAGGCCCTCGCCGGCATTCATCGCACCGAGGAGCAACAATGACTTCACCCGACGCCGCCTCCGTCGTCGACATTCTCGACCAGCTGATCGACATCGTCCGCTCTGCGAGGTCCGTGCCCATGTCGGCCTCGGCAATGGTCAACAGATCGCAGGTCGTCGAGCTGTTGACCACCGCGCGCGACATTCTTCCCGATCAGCTCGTCGAGGCGGACGGCCTGCTCGCCGAAGTCGACTCGGTGACGGCGCGCGCGCACGACGAGGCCGCCCGCATTCGCGAACGGGCCGAGCACGACGCCGAGGACATCGTCGCCCAAGCGCGCGAGCAGGCCGCGCGCCTGGTTTCCCAGGACGCTGTGACCGTCGCGGCGAAGTCCCAGGCGCAACGGATCATCGACGACGCAACGAACCAGGCCGAGACGATGAAGAAGGGCGCGGACGAATACTCGGACGAGCGCCTGCGCGAGCTGCAGGACCAGGTGGCCGAGCTCGGCAACTCCATGGACGCGCTTTCCCGCGAGTTTCAAGGGAAGATCGACGTCGTCCTCGGCCAGGTCAAGGCCGGGCGCCGGGTCATCGCCGAGCGGCAGGGGGAGATCGATCCCGTGGACGAAGGAATGGAGTACGAGGAGGACTCGTGGACGTGAGAAGCCCCTTCGTCGTCGATCTGGCGTCCCTTCCGCGGCAGGAAGGCGCTTCGATCGAGTGGGAGCGCACGCTTGACGCGCCCGCGGACCTGGGCACGGAGCTGATCGGCGTTCCCGAAGGCAGCCCGCTCGACGTGCGGCTGACCTTGCAGTCGGTTTCCGAAGGCGTGTACGTCGGCGGGTCCGTCGCCGCCCACGTCGTCGGCGAGTGCGCCAGATGCGTGCGCCGCTTCGAGTACGACGTCGACGAGGCCGTCGGCGAACTGGCGTTCTATCCCGAGAGGAGGCTCGCCCTCATCGAGGAGGGCGACGAGGAAGCCGAGGAGTTTCCCGTCATCGAGGACGGCCACGTGGACGTCGAGCCCGTCCTGCGGGACGCGATCGTCCTTTCGCTCCCGTTCACGCCGCTGTGCGAGCCGGATTGCCAGGGCCTGTGCTCCGGCTGCGGCAAACGGTGGGACGAGTTGCCCGACGACCATTTCCACCCCCTGCCGACGAACGAGGACGACCCGTTGGCGGCCCTCGAAGCCAAGCTCCGCGGAGACATGGAACGGTGAGCTATCGCGAACTCGTCGAACGGTGGGGCGTAGACATCAATCGCCCCCTGCTCAGGCTCGCCCTGACGCACCGTTCCTTCGCCTTCGAGCACGGTGAGCCGCACAACGAACGGCTCGAATTCCTCGGCGACTCCGTTTTGGGATTCATCGCCGCGGACAAGGTCTTCCGCGAGTTTCCAGACTCGCGCGAGGGCGACATGTCGCGGATGAAGACCTTCGCCGTCTCCGAGAAAGCCCTCGCCTCGATCGCACGGGAGCTGGAGCTCGGCCGCTTCATACGTCTGGGGCGCGGCGAGGACCTCAGCGGGGGCCGGGACAAAGACTCCATCCTCTCCGACACCGTCGAGGCGCTTATAGCCGCGACCTACCTTCAGCACGGCTTGGACGTGGCGCGAAAGACAGTCGAGAGGCTCGTGGCGGCGAAAATCGAGGATGCGTCGCTTTTGGGGCCCAACCTTGACTGGCAGACGAGCTTCGAAGAGGTCGCGCACGAGCGCGGGATGATCGGATCCCTCCAATTCGAGCTCACGAGCGAGGGCCCCGACCACCGGCGCGTCTACACGGCCGTGGCCTCGATGGGCGGACGCGTGTGGGGAGAGGGCACGGGAAGCTCTAAGAAGGCCGCGCGGCAGGCTGCGGCGCAAGTCGCCTACCGCGCGATCACGGCCGAAAATGGCGATTAACCGCGAATGTGTAATGCCGTTCCCGTGTAGGTATGATAGAAGCAGGTCCGTGTAAAGGGGAGTGTATGGCATCAGACGATGACATCAGAGTCATGATCATCGACGATCACGAAGTGGTGCGCCGAGGCATCGCGGAAGTCGTCGACCGCATGGACGGCCTCATCGTCGTCGCGGAGGCCGGAAGCGTCCAGGAAGCGATCCGTCGCGGGGAGCTTGTCCACCCCGACGTCGCGCTCGTCGACCTTCGCCTGCCAGACGGCACGGGAATCGACATCATCCGCCGCCTCACAGAGGCCGTTCCGGACACGAAGTGCATCGTGCTGACGTCCTTCGACGACGACGAGGCGCTCGCCGAGGCTCAGGCCGCGGGCGCGAAGGCGTACCTCCTCAAATCCGTGCGCGGCGCAGAAATCACGGAGAACATCAAGGCAGTGGCCTCGGGAAGGGTCCTTCTCGACGAGCGGACCGTGTCGAGGCGCAGAGCCGACCACGCCGACCCCACCGCCGACCTCACCCCTTCCGAGCGGAGGGTCCTCGAGCTCATCGGCGACGGCCTTTCGAACCGCGAGATCGGCGACCGCCTGGGTGTGGCAGAGAAAACCGTCAAAAACCACATCACCTCGCTCCTGTCGAAAATGGGGCTTCAGCGCCGCACGCAGGTCGCCGCATGGGTCGCCGGCCAGCGAGCGGCCGGTTGGCGCCACGGCTCGTAGCCGGGCATACGGGGGCATTGCGCGTGCCGTGCCGGAGAGGGCCGGCCGCGATTCCTGAGGCCCGTCTCTAAAGCGGCGACGGCAGACGGCGTCGGCCAGCCAGCCCGGCCTCAATCGACGAGCGCCGTCCATTCGATCTTCGTCCCTCCGCCGTTTTCGCGGCCGCTGCCCGGACGGATGGAAAAGGTGCCGTGGTGGCGCCGCGCACGGGCGGCAAGATTCGACAGCCCCGAGCGCCGGCTGAGGTCGCGGCCGATGCCCTGCCCGTCGTCGATCACCGTGACGCAGACCCTGTGGTTTTCTATCGCGATGTCGATCTCCACGGATGTGGCTCGCGCATGTTTGGCTGCGTTGGCTATGCATTCGCGCACGACTGCGACGACGTCGTCGGCCACGTCGGCCCCGAGTTCGTCGTCGATCTCGGTGTGAAGCCCCCCGTCAACCGCAGTGCCGAGGTTGACGATCCGCAGCGTCGGGCGGAACCCCAGGAGTTTCGCGCCGTGTTCGACCTCTCGGCGCAGCCGCGAGACGATCGGCGCCGTCGCCTGCGGATCGCGAAGCGAGTAAATGATCTGCCGGATTTGCCCCACGGATTCGTCGATCGAATTGATGGCGTTGTCGAGGCTTTCAAGGGCGGTTTCCGGCGCGGCCCCCGAGGCCGCCAGGTCGTTGCGCACGGCCGTCAGCTCCATGCCCGAGGCGAAGAGCTGCTGTATGGCCAGATCGTGGAGGTCGCGCGAGATCTGGGCGCGCTCCTCCAGCTGGGAGGCCTGGGCTTGAATGTGGCGGGCGTCGGCCAGCTCCAGGGCGAGCGCGGCCTGCTTTGCCACGGCCTCGGCCATGGCGAGGTCGGACAGGTCGAACTCCTGTTTGTCCTGCGCGCGCAGGAGGATGATGACGCCCATCGTCGAGCCTTTGGCGACCATGGGCGCGTAAAGCGCGCTTCCGTAGGAGGCGAGCATCGGAACCTGCAGGTGAGCCTGGCGCGACATCGAGTCGATGATCATTCCCTGCCCGTCGCGGATGACGCTCTGTGCCCGTCCCGTCGGAGGAAAATCGGCGCCGACGATGTCGGAGGCTCCTTCGCCGTCGGCTATCTCGCAGGTCCATGCGCCGGCAACGCCCTCGAGGACGATGAGCGCGACGTCGGCCTTGGCCACGCGCCGCATCTCGTACGCGATGAGCGCGAGGACGTCCTCCTCGTCCTTGCCCTCGAGAAGGGCCGTGGAAATGGCGCGAGAGGCGGCGATCCACTGCGCCCTGACCACGGATTCGGCGAACAGCCGCGAATTTTCCACCGCGATGCCTGCCGCTCGGGCCAGCATCGTGATCGCTTCGCCGTCGTCGTCCGAAAAGCCCCCGTCCTTGTGGGCGAGATAAAGGTGCCCGAAAGAGCGCCCGCGCACCATGAGCGGCACGCCGAGGAAGTTGTCCATGGGCGGGTGGTCGTCGGGCCATGGGGGATCGGGGAATTCCTCGGCGAGGTTGTTTCGGACGATGTAGGCGTCGTCAGGCATCTCGCCGAAAAGCCCGTACCCCATGGGGGGATGGCCGATGAGCCCGCTGGACATCGAATCCACGCCCGAATAGACGAGCTGGACCGTGTTTCCTCTGAGGTCGAGCACCGAGAGCGCGCCGTAGCGGGCTCCCGTCAAGGTCGCCGCGGATTCGACGAAGGCCTGGAGCGCCGAGTAGCGGTCCAGCCGCGAGGTCAGGTCGAGGGCCCTTCTGAGAAGCTCGCTTGGGTCGATCATCGGCTGCTCTCCTCTCGTGAAAGCGACCATCGGTAGGCGGGAAGCGAAGCGGTGAGCTCGTCGTGGGCGCCTTGCGCGAGAACGCGGGCCTTTTCGCCGACCTTGTCGAGGACGACGACGGAATCGACCCCTTCGAGCGCTGTCAGGCGGTGTGAGACGAGAATGACCGTCTTGCCCTCCGTGGCTGCAAGGTCTCGGATGAGCGCGTCCGCCGTTTCCCCGTCGAGGTGCTCGGCCGGCTCGTCGATCAACAGGAAGTCGGCGGCGGAAGCGAGGGCCCGAGCGAGGAGGAGTCGCCTGCGTTCGCCTCCCGAAACCGTCGTCGCCTCGGCGCCCAGGACGGTGTGGACGCCGTCGGGAAGCTCCGCCAGCCACGGTCCCAGCCCCGCTTTGACCAGCAGCCCGGCGGCCTCCTCTTCCGACACATCCCGGCGGGCAACCCTCAGGTTCTCCAGGATGCTCGTCGCGAACAGGTGGGCGTCCTCGGCCGTCAGCGTCAAAGACGTCGAGACTTCCGCGCGCGGGATGAGATGAACAGGCCTGCCGCCAAGCAGGACCGACCCCGCCTTGGGCTCGAGCATCCCGGCGAGTGTGTAGAGAAGCGTCGTCTTGCCTATTCCCGACGGTCCGACGACGGCGAGGGACGAGCCGCGCCCGACGGCGAGGTCGATGGGGGCGCTCAGCTCGGGTCCGCCCGGCCAGCCGATGACGAGGCCCTTCGCAACCAGGCTCTCGGCGGCGGTCCCCGTCTCGGCGGGGCTGGACGCGGCGAAGCTCCCGGCGGTCCGGCGCGTCGCGGCGCCCGGCTTCGCGACATCCGCGTTCGTTCCGGAGCTTGCCGGCGTGGATTCGGCGGGATCGGCGGCCTGTGCGCCGTCAAGCAGGTCGAGTATCCGTTTCGAAGCCGCCGCCGATCGAACGAGCTGCACGGCCGCCTCGCCGAGGGGATCGACCGCTTCGAAGGCCGCGAGCGGCACGAGGGCGACAATTGCCAGCTCGACGGGTGTGAGGGCTCCGCCTGCCACTTCGCCTCCGCCGACGACAAGTGCGGCGAGGACGGCGCATCCCGTTGCCAAGGTCTCGATTGCCGAGAAGAGGGCGCCCGGCCTGGCGGCGGCGTCGCGATTGGCGAAGATCCTCCGTTCGGCGTCGTCCAAAGCCGACGCGAGAGCGCCCATCCGCCCGGAGACGCGCAGTTCGTCGCTGGATTCGAGCATGGTGAGCGAAAGCGCGGCGAGCTCCGCCCTGTCCTCGACCTGCTGGATTTCCGCCAGGCGCGCTCCGCGCATCGACGCGTACGGACCGACAAGGCCCGCTGCGGCCAGGCAGCAGGCGAGCGTCAGGGCGACGGCGGGGGAGAAGAAGGCGACGACTGCCACGCTTGCCGCCGAGGCGAAGACCGCCACGGCGATGGGCAGCAAAGCGCGCACCACGAGGTCGCCGACGGCCTCGACGTCCCTGCCCGTGCGCGCCAAAAGGTCGCCCCGACGTATCTGCGTCACCCTGTCGATGCGCGAGTCGGCGAGCCTCGAGTAGACGGCCGACCGCAGATTCGACATGCCTCGAAGCGCTACGGAGTGGCTCGTCAGCTGCCGAAGGTAGCGGAAAACGGGGCGGCTCGCGCCGAAGGCTCGGACGATCGTCGCCGCCAAGGCCAGGGAGGCCACAAGCGGCGTCTGCGAGGCGCGGGCGATGAGCCAGGCGGAGACCGCTGCAAGCCCGACGGCGCACACGAGCGTCGCAACCCCCGTGACGACGGACCAGGCCAGCGGGGCCTTCGCGACGCCGAGCAGGGCAAAGACGCGCCGCAAGGCGATGCGCTCCGATTTGGGCAGCGCCTTCATCGCCCTCCTCCCGTCGACGTCGGGTCCGTCGCGTCGTTTTCCGCCGCTTCGGCTGCTTCCGGGGCCTGATTTCTTTCGGGGGCGTCGCTTCTGGCTGCGACGTCGATCACCGCATCGGCCTCCTCGATGAGCGCCGACCTATGGGCGACGGCGAGCACCGTGTGCCCCGTTGCGCGCAGCTCGCGCACTGCGCGTGCGACGAGCTCTTCGGAGGCCGCGTCGAGGTGGGCCGAAGGCTCGTCGAGAAGCACGAAAGGCCGAGGTTTCACAAGGGCGCGCGCAAGCGCCAAACGCTGTCGCTGACCCACCGACAGGCCGGTCCCGCCGTGGCCGATTCTGGTGTTCCAGCCGTCGGACAGACAGGCCACGACTTCGTCGAAACCCGTGACGGAGGCCGCCCGTTCGAGCTCGCCTCCGAGGGGGCAGCCCATGTTCTCGAGCACGGTCCCGGGAAGGATCGCCGGCCGCTGGGGAACCCACGAGATCTGCCCCCACAGGCTCTCCTTCGAGATGCGTTCGATCGGCGTGCGCCCGATCCTCGCGCTTCCCGACGTCGGAGAGACAAGCCCTAGGACGACGGCCGCCGCGGTGGACTTGCCCGCACCGGACCTCCCGCGGAGAACCGTCACTTTGCCGGGCTCGATGCGGGCCGTCAGGTCGAAAGGGGCGACGGTTGCGCGCCCCGGGGAGGCGACGCTGAGCCGGTCGAAGACCACGGGTGAAACAGCCAGGTCGGGGCAGGGCAGGTCCGAGGCCGCCTTCCCCGAAGCCTCCGATTGTCGCGAAGCCTCTGCCTCGCCCTCGCTTTCGAGCACGTCGAAGACGCTTTCGGCTGCGGCGACGCCGTCGGCGGAGGCATGGAACTGCGCCCCGACCTCCCGAAGCGGCTTGAAGCACTCGGGGGTGAGCATGATGATCGCGAGGCCGGAGAAGAGGTCGAGGCCGCCCCCGACCATGCGCAGGCCGACCTCGACGGCGACGAGCGCCGTCGACACCGTCGCAAGAAACTCCAGTACGGCCCCCGAAAGAAAGGCGACGTAGAGCGTCTTCATCGTGGTGCGGGCGTAGGAGTCGCCAAGGTCCCGCACGCGTTTGCGCGGCGCCGATTCGCGGCCGAGCCCCTTGAGGGTGGACAGGCCGGCGAGAAGGTCGAGGAGTTGGGAGCCCAGGCGCTGCATGGCTCGCAGGCGCTCTTTTGAGTACGCCTGCGTCATCTTCCCCACGAGGATCATGAATATCGGGATGAGCGGCAAGCAGACGAGGATCGCGACGGCGCTGATCCAGTCCAGCCACACGACGGCTGCAAGCGTGGCCGGCGTCGCCAGGCACGTGAGGATCAGCTGCGGCAGGAACCTGACGAAGTACGGTTCGAGCGTGACGGTCGAGCTTGTCTTCCGGGCGGCGAGCCAGCGCTGCCCCTTTCCCGCCGCGGAATCGAGGACGCGTCCGCGCAGTTGCGCGATGGTCCGCAAGGCCGCGCGATGGCCTGCCGCCTCCTGTGTGTACCCCACGAGCGCCCTCCCCGCAAACGCCCCGGCGACGAGGCCCAAGGGCAGGCCGAGGCCCGCCGGGGAGCCGCCTCCCGAAACGAGCCGGGCGAGCGCAGCCGCCGTCGCACAGCACTGGACGACGGCGAGGATCGTCGTCGCCATGCCCGCGGCCACAAGAAAGGCCATATAGGCCCTGGCCGAACGCGCGTGGCGCAAAAGTCGGGGGTCGAGGGGCTTCACTCATCTGTCCTTCGGTCGATTCCCCCGTACCTTATCGGACGACGGCGCCCGCCAGGGCCAGGCCCGGGCTCAAGGGCCTCACGCGTTCTCGAAGCTCCGGACCTTCTTCGGGTCCAGGCCCGGTGTCTCGTCGGGGATGTGCTCGACGGAGATGCGCCGCGAGAAAACCTTGTACGACCAAACCGTGTACCCGAGGACGATCGGAACGAAGACGAGCGCGGCGGCCGACATGATCGTCTGCGTGTTGCCGGTGGCCGCGGCTTGAGCGAGAGTGAGGGAGTAACGCGAATCCACGGATGACTTGAGGGCGTCGGGGAAGATCGTGGACCAGATGAAGACCACTGCCAAGGCGATGGCGACGAAATGGGCCATGAAGGCCGCGCCCTCGCGGTCCTTGTAGAGGAATGCCGCCGCTGTGACGAGGCTCAGCGCGCACAAAGCCAGGGGAACGATCGAAATCGCGTTGTTCGTATGGGCGAATTGCGCCCAGAGGGCCCACACGGCCGTGGCGGACGTCGAAGCCAGAATGGACTTCTTCGCGAAGGCGCGGGCCCGCTTCCGGAGGTCGCCCGAGGTCTTCAACGTGAGGAAAATGGCGCCGTGGGAAAGGAAGAGGCTTACGGTCACGATTCCGCCGAGCACCGTGAAAGGGGTGATGAGCGAGAAGAATCCGCCCGTGAGGTAGTGGTAGTTGTCAGCCAGCGAGCTCGCGGCGTCCTGAGGCGCGACGGGCACAAAGGCGCCGTCGTCGTAGTGGCCCACCTCGATGTGCATTCCTTGAACCAGGTTGGCGAAGGCGACTCCCCACAGGAAAGAGACGACCCAGGCCGAGACGGTGTGGGCTGTGTCCCAGCGGTTGCGCCACGCCTCGGTGTCGATCATTTTTCGCCATTCGATGGCGCAGACGCGGACGATGAGGCAGACCAAAATGAGCATGAGCGCGAGGTACATGCCCGAGAACATCGTCGCGTACCACTCGGGGAAGGCGGCGAACGTTGCGCCTCCCGCGGTGAGGACCCAAACTTCGTTTCCGTCCCAGTGCGGGCCGATGGAGCTGAGCGCGACGCGCCGTTCTTTCGACGTTTTGGGAAGGACCTTCAGCAGCATCGCGACGCCGAAGTCGAATCCTTCCAGCGCGAGGTAGCCGATCCACAGCACCGCGACGACGGAGAACCAGAGAAGCTGAATGGTTGTCAGTTCCACGATCGTTCCTTTCAGTACGCGAAGGTCATGGGGGCGGACTCGTTGAGCTTCACGGTCTTCTTGCGGGTGTCGATGCCCTCCAGCGCATAACGCCGCAGCAGCGCGATCCAAACGACCCCCAGAGCGCTGTAAAGGAGGGTGAAGACAGCCATCGACGTGAGCACGGTCCCTCCGCTCACGGAGTTCGACAGGCCCTGGTTGGTCATCAGCATGATGCCGTTCTCGCCGGGATTGACGATCCACGGCTGGCGCCCCATCTCCGTCAGCAGCCAGCCGAAGGAGTTGCCCAGGAAAGGCAGGGGAATGGCCAAAAGCCAGAGTCTGCCCATTCTCTCGGACTTCTCGACCTTGTTTCCGCGCAGCGAGTAGAGGCCGAAGATCGACATCGCCAGTCCCAGGAAGCCGATGCCCATCATGGCTCTGAAGGACCAGAAGGTGACCGTCAGATTCGGCCGGTAGTCCTGGTCGGATCCGTAGACGTCGGCGTACTTGGCCTTCAGCTCGGCGTTGACCTCGTCCAAGCCCTTGAGGAAGGATTCTTTGCCCGAAAAATGGTTGGTGGCCATGAACGATTCGAGCCCGCCGGGGAACGGCAGGGTCAGCTGGGGGCCGTCGCAGTCGGACGTCCACATGGCGATGACGAGGTCGTGGCTCTCTCCCGATTCGCACACGCCCATCATCGCCGCGGCCTTGGCGGGCTGAATGTCCTTGACGTGCTGGCCCATGAAGTGGCCGGATCCGATGGCGATGCACGACGAGACAAGCATCGCAACGAGGCCGACCTTGGCCGCGGGCTTCCAGTATTTGCGGGCTTCCTCCTCGCTTCCCGTTTTGCGACGCGAACGGGCCATCCACCAAAAGCAGAGCCCCGCCACGAGCCCGCCGGCGACGAGGAAGGCGGCGCTGATCGTGTGGGCGAAGGTGTAAAGGGAGGTTTCCGAGAACAGCACTCGGAAAAAGCCGCCGATTCCGTCCAGTTCGAGCCGTCCCGTCTGGCGGTTGACGACGGCGCCCGTCGGATTTTGCATGAACGAGTTGGCGGCGAGAATGAAGAAGCCGGAAAGCATCGTGCCGATTGCCAGGAGCCAGATGCACATGTTGTGGAGCTTCGGGGAAAGGCGATTCTTGCCGAAGATCCACAGGCCCAAGAAGGTCGATTCCAGGAAGAACGCGAGCAGGGCCTCGAAAGCCAGGGGCGCTCCGAAAATGTCGCCGACGAAGCGGGAATACTCCGACCAGTTCATTCCGAACTGGAACTCCTGAACGATTCCCGTCGCCACGCCCAAGGCGAAATTGATGAGCAGAATCTTTCCAAAGAAATCGGTCGCCTTCTGCCATGCGGGGTCGCCGGAGCGGCGGGCCTTCGTCTGCATGACGGCCACGAGTGTGGACAGGCCGATTGTCAGAGGCACCTGGTAGAAGTGGTACACGGTTGTGATGCCGAATTGCCAGCGTGCCAGTTCGAAAGCTTCCATCATTGAGCCTTCCGTGGGCATGGTCCGATTGAACTCTTCCAGTGTAGAACAGATTTCCGCCGCGATCTTACAAATCGTCGGGAAAGCTCTTGCCCGCGCTGTTAATTCATAATCGACACCAAAGCAACTTCCTTTCAGGTCGATGTGCTTTTCGGGGGAAAGACACCGTGGAGCCTCTTGAGAAAGCTGTGGTGTGGAATGGATTTCGCGTGTTTCGTCGTTCCGTTTCCAGATACGTATGAGACAATGCTTGTCAGTTTTGGGATTTCCCGCATAATCCCAATTGGAGAGGCCGCACTGTGCGCCGCAAGAGCGTCGCCGCCGGTGCGCCTGTCATGAGACTTCCGCGGTCAGCCGCGATACATAAGCCGGCGACGGCACGTTGCGGGGGTGCCTCCCGGTGGGAGAATACGTATGTCTGATTTTGTTACGGACGAGCGGGAAAATCCGCACAACGGGCCAGCGTCCCCCGTCGGCGACGGCCGGGGAGACGAAGCCGCCTCGAACAACGACGGCCAAGGCGGGACGGGTCAAGAAGGACAGGGCGAAAGCGGGGGAAAGGCGGTTCGCTCCGCCCGCGTGCGGCGGCCCGCTGCGCGCACCCGGCGCAGAGCCTCCGATTCCGAAC
>CAJPTB010000024.1 GCA_905373325.1 uncultured Ancrocorticia sp. | reverse complement strand
CGTCGAAGGTTCCGCCGCCGAGGTCGAAGACGAGGATGAGCTCGTCCTCCTTGCCCTTTTCAAGGCCGTAGGCGAGAGCTGCGGCGGTGGGCTCGTTGACGATGCGCTGGACGTTGAGCCCGGCGATCTGGCCCGCGTCCTTCGTGGCCTGGCGCTGGGCGTCGTTGAAGTAAGCAGGAACGGTGATGACGGCGTCGGTCACGGGTTCACCGAGGTAGGCCTCGGCGTCCTTCTTCAGCTTCTGCAGGATGAAGGCCGAGATCTGCTGCGGCGTGTAGACGGTGCCGTCGATGTCGACCTTCCAGTCCGTGCCCATGTGGCGCTTGACGGAGGAGATTGTGCGGTCGACGTTTGTGACGGCCTGCCGCTTCGCGACTTCCCCGACGAGGACCTCGCCGTTCTTCGAAAAGCCGACTACCGAGGGGGTCGTGCGCGACCCCTCGGAGTTGGCGATGACAGTCGGTTCCCCGCCCTCGAGGACGGAGACGCAAGAGTTCGTTGTGCCGAGGTCGATGCCTAGTGCACGTGCCATGTGTTTTCTCCTTTTCTGCGAGCCTGGCGGCTCGGAACTCTGTGAGCCTGTCGGCTCCAAACCTCATACACCCCAAGTCTGGCTTGTCGGCCGAGTTATGTCCAGTCGACTCCCCATTTCTTGAGTCCAATTAACTCAACTTTCATCGCGGGCGGATTATTCCCCCGTTCATTGAGAAGTTTTCTTCCGGCATCGACGCCGGCGCCGCCGGCAACGCCCAGCGCGACCTAAGACATGCGCCCTTCCGACGCGAGGCTCCGTCCGAGGCCTCGCGCCAGGTGTGCGCCGAGCGCCTTGCGCCCTTCCGGCGTGGGACTCCGGTTTGTCAAACGCCGACGCATCGGCGGCAAGCCACCCCTGGACCGCCGTCTTCAAATGCGCCCCAGGGGAGAACTCCCCCAACCCGAGCGCGAGGACGCGAACGGGCATACTATGGTTCGTGTCACACAATGCTCTCGTCGCACACATGCGAACGCCCTCGGCGTCTCGGAGCGGCCTCAAGGAGGAGAAAGGGATACGTTATGCACATTGACGAAGAAATAGGCGTCGAGCGGCACAGGGGTCGCCGCAGAAGAATGCGCGCACTCGTTGCGGCGTCGTTGGCCGCGGCGCTCGGCGCATGCTCAGGCGTCTCGACAAAGAACGACCCGGAGGCCGAGCGCATCGTCAAGAAAGTCATAGAAGCGCAAAAGAAATACCCGAACGGGTTTCCCATCGGCGGGAAAGATGAGGCAACCGGCGGCGCAGACCAGACCATCACGCTCAAAACACAAGCCGACATTTCAGCCGAGGGCCAGCGTCAGAAAGTCGCCATAGACGCCGTCTGGCGGACGGACGCCGATCAAGACCTCGGTTCCCTTTCCATCAAGTTGGATGCGGGAAACGGAAGAACCGTCAGCATGAGCATGTATTTACAGTACAAGGATGGCTCGTACGTCGTCTATCGCGAACTCAACGGCGAGTGGGTTCAAAGGTCGTACGAACGAAACGAGCTTATCAAAGCTTTAAATAATCAGAACATGACAGCACAAACTAAAGATTGGTTGAAGAATGCAGAGGGGTTGACGTGTACAAGTTCGGGAAACGAATACACGATCAAAGGAATCTTAAACTTCGATCCAACAAAATTTGCTAAAGTAAACAATGCCACATTTGACGTCGACAAAGATGAATCAAATTTTACAATAAAAGTAAACAAAAAAGATCACTCCGTAAGATCACTTAGCGGGACGCTTGCCGGAAGCCTACAACAGGGTACAACTAAAGGAGACATGAAAATGGATTTAAGCGTAGAGACAGACAGAAGCACTTCCGTCAGCCTGTCAATCCCCGAGGAAGCCAAAGACGCCATGGAGGGAGACCCTTTCGAGAGCCCAGCCTGACCGGCGCCTTTTGGGAGCGGCTCTCTTCCGCCCTTTGGGAACGACTCTCCTCGCCACGGCTCTAAGCCCAGACGCCGACGCGCTAAAGTTTTTACCAAACACACAAAAACAACGTCAAAACCTCCAAGGGTTTTCAAAGAAGAGAGGAGACAGCCATGCGGGTCGGCGGAAAGACGAGCGTCGGGCGGCACAGAACCCTGCGCGCACTCATCACGGCGTTTTCGGTCGCGGCGCTCGGCGCATGCTCAGGCGTTTCAACCAAGAACGACCCAGAAGCTGAACGGATCGTCAAGAAGGTCATGCAAGCGGAGAAAGAGGACCCGACCGAGCTTCCTTTTGACGGTAAAGACGTGACAGCCGTCGCCAAAATACGGATTAGCATCTCAGGCGGGGGCGAGCGTCAAGACACTGTAGTCGACATGGCTTGGCGGGCGGATGCCGACAACAAGCTCGGAGTTTTCACTTACAAGGAGGACATGGCGGATGGAAGAACTCTTGACTTCAGTCTGTACGTGCAGCAGACAAACGGCGTTTACATCGTCCATCGCCAGCTTGACGGTGAGTGGGTTCGAAAGTCATACCGGCGAAAGGAGCTTGTCGACGCCCTGGAAGGTGAGACCATGCCGACAAAAACTACGGACTGGCTGGAGGGCGTAAAAGGACTGACTCACGCAAAATCGGGAAACACTCACGTCATAAAGGGACTTCTCGACAAGGACCTTTCTGAGCAAAAAAGTGAATATAATCTTGCATTTAAAGCCAATAAAAAATATTCGAGATTTACAATGAGGGTAAGTGAAAAAGACTATGCCATAGAATCATTCAAAGGGAATATTATAGGAACCGTACGTGAGGGAACGGTCAGAGGAAAGATGAAGATAGACATCGGCATAAAGGCAGACAAAACCACTCCCGTCCGCCTGTCGCTCCCTGAAGAAGCCAAAGACGCCCCCGAGGGAGACCCTTTCGACGACGGCTCGGAGCCGGCGGACAACCCTTCGGACTACGAGCCTGATACGACGGACACCCCTTCCGATTACGAACCGGAGACAACAGACGACCCCGCCGACGGCGGATCAGAACCGGCGAAGGACCCCGTCGACGACACGGAGAATGCATAAGACAACGCGGGGCGGGAGTGAGAGGAGGGCTCCTCGAAATGCGACAAACGACACATTTGAGAGAAAGGCGGCTTTTATGTCCGCCGAAGGCCAAAGACCAGCCGCCCGGGCAAGCGGCTCCCTGAGCCTCGCCGACGTCGAAGGAGCCGCCTCCTGCCGGAGACTTCTTACAGCCGTCGGCGAAACGGGCACGCCGCCTGCGTGCCTACGCCTCCGCGCAACTCGACTGTTCCGCAGGAAGCGGCGGATGCAATCGGATAGAAGCTTTGGCGGAGGCGAAGCGCTCGGGGTAGGACTCTCCACACAGACAGTGGCGAGATTCGCCCGCCTTCCGTTAGGGTCGAACAAAACCCGCACGATAAGGAGTGAAAATGTCCCGCAAAGCGATCGCAGTCGCAGCCGTCGCCGCTGTGTTGACGGTTTCCGCCTGCTCCAGTGAGAAGAACGCCGACATCGACGGCGCAACCCTGATGTCGAAAGTCAGTTCAAAGATCTCTTCAAACACGCAAAAAGGCGACAAGGTCTTCACGAAGGACGGCACCCTCACCGCTTCCATCGACTTCGAGGTCAAAGCGCCCTCGTCCAGTGGCATTAAAGAGGGCAAGATGAAAGGCGACCTCGAGGTGAAGGTCGATTCCGAGAAGCACGGAATCGCGGTCAAGGCCAAGGGAGATTTCAAGGGCAATGGCCTCAAGGGCCTTCCCAATGGGCTGGCCGACAAGGGCTCCGGCTCGATTGAGGCTTACGGCGAAAAGACCAACGACGGCGGGTACAGGGTGTACTTCAACACAAACGACAAGCAGTGGCAGTACACCTCTCTCGGGAAGTCGGATTACGAGTCGCTTCTGAACGAGGTGCAAAAGTCCGCGAAGCAGCAGAGCGGCAACCTCAAGGGCAAGATCGACAAGTTCTTGAACGATGCGAAGCAGTATGTCGATATTGACGTGAAAGAGAACGGTGACGATTACATCGCAACCGTCACGCCTAAGGACCTTGTTGTCAACCAGCTGGTTTCGCAGGCCGGCAAAGAAGGCGTCAAGATCAATAAGAACGACGTCAAGGTCAAGCTTGTCGTGACCGCCGACAAGTCGGACTACTCCCTCAAAGAGATGAAGGCCGACGTGGACATCAAGTCCACGGACGACAAGTTCTCGGTCAAGGGCGAAGCCAACATCAAGGTCGAGGAGAAGGACGTTTCGATCGACGTTCCCCAGAACGCCAAGAACGGCAAGTCCGTTTCCCTCGAAGAGCTGTTCGGTTCTACCAAGAAGCGGATCTACTAATAGTAAGGCGAGCCCAGACCAGGCAGCTCCCTGGGACCGGGCCGGGTTCAGCCAAACTCGGGAAGACGTGAATCCCGGAAACCCGAACGGTCACTATGCCCACGAAGCCCGACCGAGGCCATTGTCACGCATAGTTTCGGTCGGGGGCGGGCCGGCTACACGCAAGCCGGCCCGCCCTTCTGTCTTTGCCCGGGCATGTGCGCCGTTTCAGATTGAGGACGACGGGAATGGCCTTGGCAGGCCCATACGGTAGAATGCCTTTCGGCATCCCCCACGCAGGAGCGCAATATGACCTTTCGCCATTCTCTTTCTCGAGCCCTATGCGCATCTTTGGCCGTTCTCGCCTTGGCCTCGTGCTCAGACGGCGGAGATTCCCCGAGCCACGAAAGCACCGCCGACCCCAGGGACGTTCTCGACGCCGCCGTCGCGGACGTAGGCCGGAGCAGGAACGATCCTTTCGGCATCGGAAAGCACGATAAAACGATTAGCGAGACCGAGACCGTCTCCTATGAGGCGTCAACCGGCAAGAAGGAGAGGAGGACGTCGAAGAGTATCACCATACGAATAGATGCCGATTCTCGCGTTGCAGAAGCCAAAGGAACGCTCAAGACCACAGCCGGGGCGGGAACGTCGAAGGAACTCAACCAGGAGCGAGTCGGCTACTACGATGGGTCCTCCAAGCCGCCAATCGCCTACTACAACGACGAGGGATGGCACAGGACATCTCGCACACCGAACGGGGCAGCGCCCTTCGACGTCGTCCCAGTTGACTTGCCGTCCTTCAAGCGTCTCAAGGACCTCACGATCACGGAAGTCGGTCAAACTTACGTCATCACGGGAAAGCCGCATTCGGACGGCGGCGAGAACGGTTCGCACACGGCGGGCCCCATCGATTCGTCCAAAAGCTTGGTCTCGGTGACTATCGACAAGAAAACGAAGCGAATCGGCTCGGTCGAAAGCCGCATCGTCGTCATGCGCGACGGCAAACGCGCCTTCGAGGCGAAAAGGTCTCTGAAATACGACTGGAGTCCGGTCGACGTCGCCGTGCCGCCGGAAGTCAAATCGGCTCCGGCCGCCACCCCGAATACAACTCCGACCGCCGCCGACACTCCTACGGGCTTCGCACCGAGCAGCGAGGCCTCAGCCGCAAACGGCTAGCCGACGGACAACCCATCGGATTGAGAATCAGCCGGTCGGCTCATTCAAGCCGGCTGATCGGCGGACGGCCTGATCGGCTTCAAGTCGGCTGATCGGCGGACGGCCGCCTCTCCCCGGCCCTGATCGGCGTCTGGACGCCGTTGCCGACGGGCGGCATGGGGCATGTGCCGAACGGCGTGAACGCCGCGGGGAAGTTGGCCGCCCGATTGAAGTCGATTTCCACGGGACCCGCACGGCCCCCCTTCGGGGCGTCGAAGGAGACATATCGCCAATCCGCCGTTTCCACGCCGTTCGTCCCGTCGTAGAAGACCGCCGTCAAAGTCGATGAATCTCCTTGAACCACGAGCTTCGCCGAGACCCCCGCATAGACGAACTCGACGACTCCGACGATGTGGGCCACTCCGGGCACCGCGGGATTCGCGGTGGTGATTGGGATGTCCCGAGGCTTGTCGAAAGGCTCGAACGTCCCCTTCACCACAGCCGACGGATCGTAACCGTACACAGGCACGCCCTTGAACCTCTGCCGCGTGGGGGCAAGGGAATCGCGGACCCGAACGGCGTAGCGCCCCCCTCTTTTCGCGACCTCCGCGGCCTTTGTTCCGTGCCTCAGGGAGGTTTCAGAGCCTCCGTCGTCGAGTCGGAAGACAACCTCTCCCTCAACCGGCGCGCCGTTTTGAGTGACGTCGTCGTCGGAGAAGAACGTCGCATAGACCCTCTCTCCGTCGACCGCGCGCCACGTGCCGGGAAAACCCTCCACGGGCCCATCGACGGAGGGGATCCACGTCAAAGAGGTCAGGCTCAGCCATCCGTGTTCGGAGGCCAAGGCCTCGTTTCTCTCGTTGCGCCATTGATTCCAAGCTTTTTCGGCGTCCGCCGTCTTCTGCGCGCCCGCCGCCTCATCTGCGTGCGCCGCCTTTTCGGCGTCCGTTCCAACCACTTCGGGGTCCATAAGCTGATTGTACGCACGTGGGAGGCCGTTTGGCTCGGTGGCGAGAGAAACCACATTGTGACTGGAACCATGCATTGCCACTTTGCCGTTG
Source organism: uncultured Ancrocorticia sp. (assembly GCA_905373325.1). Lineage (GTDB taxonomy): Bacteria > Actinomycetota > Actinomycetes > Actinomycetales > Actinomycetaceae > Peptidiphaga. The sequence goes on along the minus strand of CAJPTB010000024.1, from coordinate 5,060 downwards.
CGGGAGGTGGGAGGTAAGCTAAATGAGTCTTAATAGACACGCGCTCATAGCTCAATGGATAGAGCATCTGACTACGGATCAGAAGGTTGGGGGTTCGAGTCCCTTTGAGCGCGCCGAGGCTCCGCACTGGTCGACGCGATCCCGGTGCGGAGTTTTCGCTAACTTGAGTTTTAAGGCTGCTAAGCTCGCACACCAGCTGGGTTCGACCGATCAAACCGTCCCGTCCACAAGCACGAGGCCTTCAGCGCTCCCGTCTATGCAGAATCCAAGCTGGCGGAAACGCTTGAGTTTTCCAACAGCTTTTCAGGCGAACACTTCAGGCTCTAGAATGCCGATCGCGTGGATTCAGCGTGTGACGCGCGGCGAGGGGTCCTCGGGAATCTTCGGATGATTCGGATCCGGATTGTCGCGAGTGAACGTCGACCAGTTGGGCGTCGGCAGGGATATCGACGGCGTCGGAACGGATATACGGGAAGGCGAGGAGATCGAGGGCATTGGCACGGGGCTCGGCGCGCAGCGCGGCAGGCCGCTTCCAGGGCGCGTCGAGCAGGCCGACGGCGCCCTCGTACCTCCTTCCGACGGCGCCGTGGCGGTCGTCGTCGACTGGCTGGGGCTCGGATCCTCAGAACCGCAGGAGGCAAGGCCGCCCATCCCCATCGCTCCGGCGGTGAGCACGACGCAAAACATAGCCGGAGAGACGAAAGAACGGGTTCCGCGCGTATGCATACAGGCAATGTACCCCAAATAAAAGGGAAACAGAAACCAAACACGTAACGCGCGCATTGGCGGAACCAAGGGTTTGCGGGCGCTTCAGCCAAGGCTTTTCGACCCGTGTTTCCGACACTCTGGCCGACGGCTCCGTCGACAGCCGTCCGCACCCGCGTTCGCAAAAGCTCAGGCCGCGGCGCGCCTGCTCTTGAGGAATCCCCGCAGCCCGCGCGGCGAGGCGAGCCACACCGCGAAGAAGAGGAAGCCGCCGGTCGCCACGACAGTCGCCCCCGACGCCGTGTCGAACCAGTAGGAAACGTAGACGCCCACAATCGTCGACGCCACCGAAAGCGCCGGGGCGATGAGCAGCATCTTCGAGAATCTCTGGGTGATGAGCAGCGCCGTCGCCCCGGGCGTGATCAAAAGCGTCACGATGAGAACCGCTCCGACCGCCTGCATCGCCGTCACCACAGTCATCGCCAGGCATACGAGCAGCAGCGCCCCCATGCGCCACGCCGGGAGGCCGATGGCCTGCAGGTGCACTGGGTCGAAGGCGTAGGCGGTGAGGTCCTTGCGTTTGAGAAGCAAGACGACCCCCGCCAACGGCCCCAGGATGAGCACCTGCCACATGTCCGCCTGCGTGATCCCCAGCAGATCGCCGAAAAGCACGTGGGAAAGATTGATGTTCGAGGGATTTTTCGACACGAGCACGAGGCCTATGGCGAAGAGCGTCGTGAAGACGATGCCCATGCTCGCGTCCGATTTGAGGTGGGACGTTTGCCTCACGGCGAAGATGAGGCCGACGACGAGGAGCGCGGCCGCGAGCGCGCCGACGGAATACGGGATCCCGAGCATGTGGGCGACGACGACTCCTGGCAGAACCGCGTGCGAGAGCGCGTCGCCCATGAGGGACCAGCCGACGAGGACGATCCAGCAGCTGATGATCGCGCACACGGCTCCGGCTATCGCGGTGACGACGATTCCGCGGACCATGAACTCGTAGGTCCACATGCGCCCAAAAGTCTCCCACAGATCAGGCATCGCCCTTCTCCTTTCCGTGCGGGGCGTCGACCGAAGCGTCCGGATCTGCCGCGCCGTCGGCTTGGGCGGCGCCGCGCTCGCGGGCCCGAACGCCGGTCACGCCGAAGGCTCGGCCGAGGTTCTCCGGGCGCAGGGCGTCCTCGACGTCGCCCTGGAAGACGACCTCGCGCAGGAGCAGGAGCGCCTCGTCGCACAGCTCGGACATTCCGTCGAGGTCGTGCGTGGCGACCAGCACCGCTGCGCCGCCGGCGGCCAGATTGCGCACGAGCGAGACGATCGCCTCCTCGCTCGGCTTGTCGACGCCGGCGAAGGGTTCGTCCATGAGCAGCAGCCTCGCGCCCTGGGCGATGGCACGCGCGATGAAGACCCTTTTGCGCTGGCCTCCCGACAGCGCGCCGATTTGCCGATCGCGCAGTTCCGGCACGCCGACCATGTCGAGGGCCCGGTCGACCGCTTCGACGTCGTCGGGGCGAGGGCGCCTCGTCCATCTCATTCGCCCGTAACGGCCCATCATGACGACGTCGGCCACGCTCAGCGGGAAGTCCCAGTCGACTCCCTCGTTCTGGGGGACGTAGCCGACCAAGCCGTCCTTGCGGGCCGAACGCGCGGACTCTCCGTACACGGAGACGTCCCCGGTGGAGCGAACCGTTCCGACGACCGCTTTGATGAGCGTCGATTTCCCGGAGCCGTTCATTCCGACGACGCCGCACACGCGCCCGGGACAGAGCGAAAAGGTCACGCCCGTCAGGGCCTTGACGGGCCCATACGAAACGCGAAGGCCTTCGACCGACAGCGCGGCCTCCATTCGCCTTCGCGGTTCGATTTCGCTGCGTCGCCTCATGCGGACCCGCCGGCCAGCCCGGAGGCGATCGTCTTCGTGTCGTACTCGAGGAGGTCCAGATACGTGGGCGCCGGGCCTTTCGCGTCCGTGAGCGAGTCGACATAGAGCGTTCCGCCGTATTTGGCGCCGGTCGCCTGGACGACGGCGTCCATCTTGCCTTCGACCGTCGATTCACAGAAAACTGCGGGAATGCGGTTCTTCTTCACGGTGTCTTGAACGGCCGCAACGCGTTTGGGGGTCATCGCGCCCTCGGCGTTGACGCCCCAGAGGTAATGCTCGGCGAGCCCGTAGTCCCTGGTCAGGTAGCTGAAGGCCCCCTCGCACGTCACAAGCGCCCGCTGCTCCTGCGGAACCGAGGCGAGCTTCTTCTGCATGTCGCTCGCGATCGCGTCGAGCTTGGCTTTGTATGCCTTTCCGTTGGCCTCGAACTCCTTCGCATGCGACGGGTCGAGCTTGGAAAAGGCAGCGACCATGTTGTCGACGTAGACCTTTGCGTTTTTCGGGCTCATCCACGCGTGGGGGTTGGGCTCGCCCTTGTGATCGCCTTCGGCTATGGGAATGGGCGCCACCCCTTTGGAGGCGACGACGGTCTCGGCTCCGGATTGCGAGGTGAATTTCTCAAACCACCGCTCCAGGCCCAGCCCGTTTTGGATGACGAGGTCGGCGTCGGCGCCGCGCCTGATGTCCTCCGGGCTCGGTTGGTAATCGTGTATTTCCTCGCCGGGCGAGGTGATGGATTCGACGCGCAGTCGATCGCCGGCGATCGACTTGGCCATGTCCTTCATGACGGTGAAGGTCGTGAGCACCAAAGGGCGGGAGTCGGAAGAGGGCCGCGCACTGCACGCGGCCAAAGCGAGCGCCGCAGCCAAAACCGCGGCTATGCCCGCAAGTCGATGGGCGGGTTTTCTGAACCCACAATACTTCGTCATGAATCTCATGATATTTCGGTAGACCGAAAACTAGTGGGCCACAGGTCCTATTGAGAATCGATCTCAAATTAGTTGCAAGAGGCTGAAAAGGACGGCGGCCCAGGCGCTCCGCAAACGGAGGGCCCGAACGAAACGCCCTCGAGCCCCGCGTCAGGAGCGATCTCGCGCGATCGAGGAGCCGCGACAGCCGGCACGACGAGAAGCACTCCCCTCGCCGTGCCGATCCGTCCGCGGAGCAGAAGGCGAGTCAGCGCCCCTTCCGACGCCTGGCAACCACGATCAGCACGCCGATCACGGTGAGTATGGCGGCTGCGGCCACCTGGTGGCCCACGCTGGCGCCTGCCCTGGCCAGCGGAGCCTTGCGCGGCGTCGCCGTCAAGGGCGCCTCCGCGCCGTCCCTTCCGTCGCCGGGGGCCTCGCCCCCGCGGTTCATCCCGTCGCGGTTCGATCCTCCGCGGTTAGAGCCTCCGTGGTTTGCGCCGTCACGGTTCGAGCCGTCACGCCGTGGGTCCGCCGAATCGGCGGAGGGCGCAGGGCCGTTCGTCTGATCAGAGGCCGTCGGACCGGGCGAGACTGCGCTGGGCGAGGCTGCACTGGGCGAGACTGCGCTGGGCGAGGCAGGGCTGGGCGAGACAGGGCCCGTCGAGGAGCTCGAGGCGCTTGGCGTCGGGCTCGACGTCGTGGGAGACGGCGTGGCGGGACTCGACGTCGAGGGAGTCGGCGAACTCGTCGGAGCAGCCGTCGGGCTCGTGGGCTCCGGCGACGTCGGCTCGGCGCTTGGCGAAGGGCTCGGCGAAGGCGTCGGCTTGGAGGCGGGCTTCACGGTCACCGTTGCGGAGGCGGCGTCGTCCTCGGAGGCGACGCCGTTGCCGGGAGTCGAATCGACGTCCTTCTGATCGGCGGCTGCGATCTCCGCGCTGTTGACGAGGTCGCCCTCTCCCGTGGCCCGCGCGACAATGGAAATCTCGGCGGACTTCCCGGGCGCCAGGGTTCCGACGTCCCACAGGCCCGTGGCAGAGTCATAGGGGCGGTCTGCGGATACGAAGGTCAGACCCTTGGGAAGGCGGTCTTCCACCTTCACGCCGGTAGCGGTTCCGGGTCCGCGGTTGGCCGCCTCGAGCCTGTAGACGACTTCGTCGCCCGATTTGCGCGCGGACTCGCCCACGGCCTTTTTTGTCAGGCTGAGGTCGATGGGGACGGCGAAGCCGAAGTTGTGCCTCAGATTCTCCATTTCGCCGGGCGCTAGGGTCAGCCGCGACTTCAGTGCGAACGCCCCTCCCGAGGAAACGTCGATGGTTTTGTCTCCGGTGAGCGCGCCGCGCTCCGGCTCGAAGGTTTGAAGGCTCACAGCTGCGCCGTCGCCGACGGCGGCAGAGGGCCCGGCGACGTCGCCGAGGGCAACCGAGTACTCGCCGGGGAAGAGCCTGTCCACTCTGTATTCGCCGTTGGCGTCCGTCGTCACGGAATGCGGACGGTCGTCATCGGTCCCAAACTTGCCGTCGGGCCCAGCCCACGTGACAGTCACCGCGACGCCGGGGATC
>CAJPTB010000023.1 GCA_905373325.1 uncultured Ancrocorticia sp. | reverse complement strand
GCCCAAGGAAATGGCGGGAGGCGGAGGTTGAGCGAGAGGCAGAAGATTGAGCGAGAGGCAGGCGATCAAGCGACAGACTCGAGATCAACGATGTAGGCGTTGTAGGGGTTGCCTTCTACGGGCGCGAAGCCGCACTGCTTGTAGAGGTCGACGGCGCCGTTTCCCTCTTCGACGCTAAGAGACACCCGCTCAATGCGGCGATTCCGTGCCTCGCCGAGGAGCGCGCGCAGAAGCGAACGGCCGACGCCGCGGCGTCGGTAGCCGTCCCACACGGAAATGCTCAATTCTGGAACGCCGTCCGCTATGTAGCCGAAGCCCGGATCCGTTGCATCGAAGAACGTCAGCCACGCCAGGCCGACGAGCCGTCCGTTTGATTCGGCGGCCAGCCCGAAATCGCCTGACTCCTCGTCGAATCGGAAGTAGTGGCTGAACTCCGGCGTCGAATCGATGTCGGCGTAGGTGAATCTGCGCGAGCCGGTCCAGTTCATGTTCGCGAGCGTCGCCGCTCGCATGAGCTTGCGGTCTGAAGACGACAGAGGTCTAAAGGTCAGGTCGGAGGCTTCCACCCGTCCAAACTACCAGGATTGAAACGATCGAGCCGGATGAAACGATCGAGCCGGATGAAACGATCGAGCCGCGACCGCCTTTGTTTGCTCTTGCCGCGTCGATCGAAGCCCTTGGCCCCGGAAATCGAAGGGGTGTGCGGAAGGGATTCAGAGCATAAGCCGCTCCATCAATGAACGAATGCCGATCAGTTCGACGTTCCATTTTCAACTGAAAAGATGGGTATTGAAATCCATCGACGCGAACGTCGAAACGGTATAGGATCAAAGCGTTCTAAAGCGGCAGGGATGCCGCGTCGCTCACCCTTAAACGCTTCACCGCCTGCCTCTAATGTGGAGGAAAATGTGTAACTGAAACAGAACTCCGAGTTCCTCGCGGCGACGGCCGCCCAGGCGAGGTGCGAGACGCAATGTCTCGCGCAAAACCGCGCTTTTCACCTCGCCGCGTGTACTGACAGACACGGCAGTGGCTCGGACTAGAGTTTAAATTGCCTCACAAACGTGGCGGAGACGCCACCACACTCCCCATGCGCGCTCATTTGCACGCCTTCATTGTCACTATATGGAGGGAATCATGTCCACCTCTTTTAAGAGATTCTCTTACACTGCGGCTTTCGCCGCTTTCGCCGTGGTCGCATCTGCGTTGGCCCCAACGGCGACTGCGGCCACACAGGGCGCCGACGCCTTGACGGCTGCGACCGTTCTAGGCTCTCATTTCCCTGCAGACAGAACCGACGACCCGAACGGCCAGAACAACTCGGACGATCCCGACGGCGCTTCGCCGCAGTCAGAATCCCCGACGCCGGAAGAGTCCGAGGGCCCCTCGCAAGAGCCTTCGAACAACACCGAAAACAAAGCCTCTCCGGGATCCCCCGGCGCGACTCCGGCGGACGCCCCGAGCGCAGGCGCGACGCCCGCTGACACGCCTTCTACGCCGACCGGGGATTTCGACATCGACGGCAGCGGGAAGCTCGTGCGATACAAGGGTTCGGCCACGGACGTGACGATCCCCGACTCCGTCAAAGTCATCGGTGAGTACGCCTTCAAGAAAACCGGCGTCGTGAAGGCGAAGGTCCCCGCCACCGTCGTCGAGATCGAAAAGGGAGCCTTCTTCGGCTGCAGCTCACTGACGACGGTCGAATTCGAAGACACCGACGCCAAACCGAGCCAACTGGCCAAGATCGGCGAGCTCGCCTTTTACAGAACGAGTGCCTTGAAGGAGACGGCCCTCCCGCGTTCGGTGACCTCACTCGGGCGAGCGGTTTTCAGCCGAAGCGGGATTCGGAAGATTTCGCTGCCCGCAGGGTTGACGGAGATTTCCGACGAGGCCTTCTTCCGCTCGAACCTCCTCAGCGACGTCGCCATCTCGGACAACGTTGAGAAGATCGGATACAGGGCGTTCGGCAGAGCAGGCAAATTCAAGGCTCTCAAGGTCGTTGGGGCGGACGGACAGGTATCGACGGGCTTTCCTTCGAAACTCAAGGCTATCGGCCGGTATGCTTTCTGGTACTCGCCGATGAGGGAAGTGACTTTCCCCGCGGGAATGGAGTCGATCGGCGAGAACGCATTCGACCGCTCGCACTTGACCAAAGTGACCTTCAACAAGGATTTGAAGTCCATTGGCGATGGGGCTTTTGCAGGCACAGACATCACCGATCTGACGATTCCCGATTCGGTCGTCGAAGCCAAAGGCGCGATGAGGGCCATGAGAAAACTTGTGACCCTTCACATCGGCAAGGGCGTAGGGCCCGATCAGCTTGACGGTTCGTTCTTCGGAACCAAATCTCTTAAGACGATCACCGTTTCCCAGGAAAACCCAAACTACAAGATAATCGCCAATGTGCTGTTCAACGGGGAAGGCACCAAGCTCATCGCGATTCCCCTAGGCCGCACTTTCGACAACGACACGGTGAAAAAATACAGAGTGCCGGCCGGCGTGAGAGAGATCGCCAACAGTGCGTTCTCGGGCTCCGATTTCAAGGAGATCGATTTCCCAAGCAGCGTTCGAACCATCGGCAACTTCGCTTTCAGCCATTCGGCTCTCAAGCGGCTGGAGCTTCCCTCTAGCGTCGAGAGCATCGGCGAGAACGCCTTTTCGGAATGCACCAATTTGGAAAGCGCCGACGTCGGAGGCGCCGTCAAGATCGGCGCGTCCGCCTTTTCAAACGATTCGGCGCTTAAGACCGTCGACTTGCATCCCGAGCTAAACAGGCTGAAGGAGATCGGCGCCTTTGCCTTCTTCTATTCAGGATTGGAAAAAGTGAAGACGCCGGACTCTCTGGTGACGATTGGCGAGCGCGCCTTCTGTGCCAACCACAGCCTTCTCGAGATCCGCTTCGGTTCTGGACTGGTGACTTTAGACCAAGCGGCTCTCGCAGACACACCGAAGCTTCGCTCGATAGAGGTGGCAGAAGGCAACCCCGTCTTTAGCGACGATTCGCGCAAGATGCTCTACGCCAAACGCGAGAACGGCATGCACCTCATTGCGTGTGCCGAGGGCTCCGTGGGCTCAGACGTTCGAGTCAAGGACGGCACCGTGGCGATCGGAGACTCTGCGTTCTTCGGCGTTACGTCTATGCGCTCACTCCACCTGCCAGAGGGTCTCAAGACATTGGGAAGCCGTTCTTTCGAGGACGCAACAAATCTGAGCAACGTTGATTTCCCCGACAGTTTAGAGGTCGTCAGCGGCTTCAACAGAGTTGATTCCCTTCACAAGGTCGATTTCGGGACTCAAATCACGTCAATTGACAGAGCCTTCACCGGAAGGACTCCCGAGCGGATCATCGTGCGCGGAGGCAAGAACGGAAAGTACGATCAGACCTATGGGAACTCGAATGAAACCGTGTCGGCATACTTTGGCGAGGGAATGACGGACATTCGGTACACGGACGGCCGCTTGCCGAAGGTCCTCGTCCTGCCCAGCACCTTGAAGAATCTCGAGCTAGGCAACGGCACGTGGGGGAACGAGGCGCGAAGAGCTGCGGCAGTGTTCTACGTGGCTGCCGACCCCGGTTCGTCCGCGTGGAAGCTGGCGCGGGAGAAGATGTTGGGCGTCGGCATGGATCCGAACAAGCAGCTCAAACGGTACGCGCCGATGAGCGTGACCACACAGTCTCGAACCTCTCAGGGGAAGGTCACCGTTACGGTCAACGTCCGCGGCGGTGTGGCCGAGGGTTCCCACCAGGCGCGGATCCTCACCGTCGGTTCCAGTTCGACGAAGGCCTCGGATTGGGTTGAAGCGAAATCCGCGGGCGACGGCTACCAGGCGACTTTGACGGATGACATCCCCGCCTCTGGTCAGAAGGTCAAGGTCGAGGTCCGCGACCACACGGAGTTGACAGTTCAGAAGGACGTCACTGCAAGCAACGATCCGGCGCCGAGCCCGACGCCGACGGCCTCGCCGAGCGCTTCTCCCTCGATCAGCCCTACCGCTTCGCCGACGGCGTCGCCGACCGCAACGTCGTCACCGACTTCGTCGCCGAGCGCTTCTGACGGACCGACGGCCTCTCCGACCGCTTCGCCCACGGCAAGCCCGACTTCTACGTCCAGCCCGACTGCCACGGCGTCGCCGACCGCCCAGCCCGGTGCGCCGTCGGCCGAGAATGCGTTCGTCATCGGCGGCAAAGAAGTGCTCTTCGGCCGTGCAGGCGACACGCCTTTGGTGGGCGACTGGGACGGCGACGGAATCGCCACCCCGGGAGTCAAGCGCGGCAACACCTACTATTTGGTCAATTCGATTCGGGGAGGGAAGGCCGACGTCGTCTTCTCCTACGGCCGTGCAGGCGACACGCCTTTGGTGGGCGACTGGGACGGCGACGGGAGCCAGACGATCTCGGTGCGCCGCGGGCACACCTTCTACCTCAACACAGGGCTTGAAGGGGGCAATGCCGAAGCGACGTTCATGTTCGGGCGCGACGGCGACACCCCGGTCGTCGGCGACTGGAACGGGGATGGCAAGGACACCCTCGCAGTCAGGCGCGGAGCCGTCTTCTACTTAACCGATCGGCTGGCGGGCGGCAAAGCGACGAGCGAGTTCACCGCAGGCGACGGCAAGGAGGTCGCGTTGGCCGGGCGCTGGGTCTCGGGTCAGAAGGCCGACACCATCGGCTTGGTCTCCGACGGAACGTTCCAAATCCTCGATCAGAAAGGTGCGGGAGGGCACTCGTCGCAGGTGGCGCGCGCTCCCCGTTACCTCTCCGGAGTGTTCGCGGACAAGGCACCCGACACCCTTGCACTGCATGGGTGACAACGGCGAGCGCAGCGGCGCCGGATAACTGCCGCAACGCGCAAGCGACTTGGGGGTCGGTGCGATGCAGCCGCACCGACCCCCAATCGTCAAAGAGCAGACAGACGGCAAAAGGCGGGCAAACCGTCGAAAGTAGGCAAAGCGCCAGAAGGCCGGCGGACTGTCAAAAGGCGGCAAAGCGCCAGAAGGCAGGCGAGCCGCCAAGGGCAGGCAGAGGACTGGCAAGCGTCAGAGGGATGCGTTCTCGCGGCTACTCGGCCGCGGCTCGCAGCATCTTGCTGGACACCCAGGGTCCGCTCCACCAGACCTGCCAGCCGAGGCTCTTCGGCCCCTCGACCTTCAGACCGAGCTTCGACAGCTCGTCGGCATACTCGTCCATCGCTTTAAGATCCGCGATGACGATCCTTCCGCCCGGTTTGAGCACGCGAACCGCTTCCCGGATCGCCCGGGCGCGGCGTTCGGCTTTCGGGATATTGTGAATGGACATGCTCGCGGTGACAAGATCGAAGGAGCCGTCTTCGAAAGGAAGCTCGGCCATGTCGCCCGTGACGAAATCGATGCGCGAATCGACTCCGTTGGCTTTCGCGTTGGCAGTGGCCGCCTCTTCTCCGTTGCCGGACTGGTCGGATTTGCGCCACAGGTCCACACCCGTCAGCTTCGCCTTGGGGAAGCGCTGAGCCGCCATGACGATCACTGCTCCGCGACCACAGCCCATGTCGAGGATCCGCTCGACGGCGGCGTCGTCGGTTTCGCTTAGAATCTTGCGCCAAACCGCAAACTTTCCTCGAAGTGTGGTGTGCAGGTAGATTGCCGTCCCCCCAAGGAACTGGATCGCCAGCAACCCATAGACGATTGGCTGCCACGCGCTGCCGCCAAGCGCCCCGAGCGTCGCGGACGCGAACATGACTCCGGGTATGAACCACAGGATCGGCACGTAGGCGGCGTCGATCCCATACGATCCGCGCGGTTTCACTTTCATAGACTTCCTTGGCGTATCAATGGTTTACAACAACTGTGAGGATACTCTGCGGAGCGGACGCGTGTCGACGGCGAACCAGGGCAAAGGTCCGCCAGTCGATGTTGCGCCGTGCAAACGGCGCGTCCGCCGCGTCGTCATTTCTTTGTGGGAAGGGGTTGGCGCGAAGCCAATCTCTGTGCCGGCGCTCCCAAGTGTCGGCCTCAAATGCCGCTGCTTCTCCGATGTCGGGATTCCGTGGCGGTGGGACTCTGCGGCGTTGGAATCATGTCACGGCGTCGAACGCCACGTGGACCGCCCACGCGCTGGCGGCGAGGTCGACTAGGAACCATGTGAGGATCCACATCCAAGACGGCATGCGCGTGAGCGCGGCCAACGTGAAGTGGTCCTGCTCGCGGTCGCGCGTGCGAGCGACGTCCTGCAGCGAGGTCCAGGCGCCGATGAGGAGTACGAGACCGATGCCCGCTACAACTCCCGCCTGGGCCAGCGCGCCGACCTGCATGCGGTCCCCGAGCTGCCACAGGGCGGCGAAGACGAGCGCCGATCCGAGGATGACCAGCACCGTTCGGACGGATCGCGACATGACAAGCAGGCCGATGAGCGCCACGATTGTGACGATGACGATCGCCTTGGACCACCCGCTCAGAGCGCCGACGACGAGAAAAGCGCCAAGGAGCGCCGGGGCCGGATAACCCGCCCATGTGGTGAGAATGCGGCCCGGGCCCGTCGGTTTGCCCTTTGTGACGGCATGCCCGGACATGTCGCGTTGGACGACGAAGCCCTGGAAGCGCCGTCCGCAGGCGATGCCGACGACGGCGTGCCCGGCCTCGTGGACCACGGTTACCAGCGTGCGCCCTCCGCGCTTGACGGCCGGGACCGCGAGCGTGAGCGCAAGAATGCCGGCCCCAATGAGCAAAACGGCGATACTTCGGCCGTTCGTGGACAAGCGAGGCTCGGTCCAATCCAGCCAGGAAGCGGCGATGGTCGTCATGGGTATCAGTGTTGCACGTGAAACTTGGAAAACGGCTACAAGGCGGAACGAGCGGCATTCTGGTTATCACTTGTGCTTGGATCTCACTCTTCTTCGCTTGGTCCGATCGTCTTGCCGAATGCGAAACCAAGTGAAATCACGGCTCCAATGGCAAAGGACACGACTGGGAGCCAAGTGGATGTCTCAAGAACCCGTGAATATGCAGTTCGATAAGGACCGGGGGAAAGCACTGCTGAAGCTTTAGCTTGCCCTCCTCCTGAACCAAGTGACGCTAGCTGCATTTCGATGATGGCTCCCATTGCAGCCATGCCTATCACTCCGCCGACGATTCTCATGGTGTTGAAGATGCCGGACGCTGCGCCATGGTCTGTCGGAGCAACACGTCGCAAAGAATAAGTCGCAAGCGGAGGCCAGACGAAGGCAATGCCGACGCCAAAAACAGCGTATCCCGTAGTTATAAAAAGAGTGCTCCGGCCAGGGTTCATGGCGTATTGCAAGATCAACGAACCTGTGGTTGCGAGAAGAAAAGCGGGGGTGAGAATTGCGGCGGGATGGAGCCTTGCAATCGTTTTTCCGACGAATCGCGCCAGCACGACAGTTGCAACTGGCATTGAAATTGCAGTAAGAGCTGCAAGCAAGGCCGACATTCCCATAACGCGCTGTAGATAGTACATAACGGGAATCAATTGAGCATTGACTGCTAAAGATGACAAAATGAGCGCAGCAATCGACAGACTGAAGTCTCGATTCCTAAATAGATGCAAAGGAATTAGAACTTCGTTCTGCCTGAGTTGGGAAAGAACGAAGCATGTAAGCAGAGCGAATGCGCCAACCAGAAGCGCCCAAAAAGCGGGAGCCTTCAGACTGGTTCCTTCTTGAATCGTGAGAATGAGAGCAGTCAGCCCCGTAAACGAAAGGACAATGCCAGGAAGGTCGAAACGATGGGAATGGCCGGCGAAATGTGGAATGAAGCGCAGGGCACAGAAAACGGCGATCAGACCTATAGGGATATTGACGAAAAAGATCCAACGCCAGTTCAAAAAAGAGACGAAGAAACCGCCGAGGATAGGACCAAGCAACGTAGCCGAGCCTTGGACGGCCGACCATGCCGACATCGCGTAGCCTCGAGACTTGCCTGTAAAGAGCCTGTTGACGACTGCCAGGGTTTGAGGGCCCATCAACGCCGCACCGAGGCCTTGCACGATACGCGCTGCGATTAGCATACTGATACTAGTGGAGAACCCACACCATGCTGAAGCGATGGTGAACACGATAAGGCCGCTGACGTATATGATTCGGGGCCCATACTGGTCGCCTAGCCGTCCTGTGAAGAGCATGGGAACTGCATAAGCCACCATGTACGCCGTACTTGCCCAAATCACTAAGCTAAGTGACGTGTGTAGATTTGCTTGTAGTTGAGGCTGCGCAATCGCGACTATCGTCGTGTCAAGCATGATCATAAAGAACCCCGCGGATACGGCCCATAGGGCGGCCCACGGACGCACTTCATTGTGATTAATACGAGATTCCTTCGAATTTGATGATCTTCTTGCATTAAAAGTTGTGTGTAACTTCTTATAATTATTTTTCATTTATAAATCGCCTCTTTCGTGCCAAACCCACATTTTTATTGGAACTATCATGATGTAGGTATTGGCTATAAAGGAAATACGTATTATTTATCCACTGATAACTTCCGGTGGTTATCAATGACGAATGGTCAGAACAGAGCGTCTAATCCAGGAGCCGGCTTGTGTTTACAAGGCTAGCCTTTGCCCACCGTCAAGAGCTTTCTTGAAGAATAGCGGCAAGCAATCCTGGAAACCTCTGTTCCATTTCGTCTCGTCGTACGCTAATGAAACGTGCCCGCCCCTGAACTGTTGTATGTGTAAGTCCTGCTTCACGCAGAATTCGCCAATGGTGAGACACAGTAGCCGGACTTACGTCGATGTTGCGTGCAATCACGGCACATTCAACTGGCCCCGTATGGCTGTATGTCAGACGAAGCAACTCTCGACGAGTTGGATCGGCAAGCGCACTGAGAATCGTCGTGAGATCGAACGAGTCCATGGAAGGTTGGGGGATCGACCTCATCATACTTCACCCTTCATCCAGGATCGCCGATGAAGTGATGTTACCAGACTAGAACGCATAAGCGTCACCACCTTTCGTGAGTCGATAGCTGTCTGCTTCTGCAGGTCTTTTATGCGGCATTGCTTCAGTTCCAGCTTTTGTCCGGTTAAAGTTTGGATAGAGGGAGGTGACGAGTTCTTTCCAATTACGTTTAATGAAGTTGCGGGCTAGTTTTCCGCCACCTGATAAGTGAGGAAGCTCAGGAACAACGTAAATAATGTTCGGAGCTGGCTTGCTACGCAATCGACGTGTGATGATTTCATGAATCGTTGTCAGATTGACTGCCTCTTCCGTCCTTGAATCGTTTAGGACCAACAACGCCAGAAGCGACGGCCTTCCATTGACCTCAGCTACAAAGACTGCGGCTTCAGAGACTTCGTCAAGAGCGACAAACTCGGACTCTATCTCAGCTGGATAGATAGACTCTCCCTCAAGCGTTTCAATGTCTTCGAATCTCCCAAGGACAGTGACAATTCCATCCTCATCGATTCGTGCAGCGTCGCCCATGGCATACCATTCATTGATCATCCGCCGCGGTGTTGTTTGGCTTGTAAGCCAGTTAATGACTTTCATTAGTTGATTACTGTTTTTCCAGTTCGTTTGTTGCGTCGAGAAGCCGTCTGTTTGTAATGAATGCGTTTTCACTCTATTTCCTTTCTTCTCCGCTTCTGTCCGCCAAACGGTGGTGGGCAGAATGTAAACCGCTCGGTTGAAATTCTTGCCGTGGTTGCGGTTGGGTTTGACCGCCAAAACAACACCTTTCTTAACTTCACGGTGAATTCATATTTGCTCTAACAGTACTATGAATTGATAATTATCGAAATAAAATAGTTCAGAATGTGATTGTTGTCTCTGACGGAAGTTCCTCAGATGTGACCTAAGCATTAAAGACTTTCGTGAAGCTTAGTTCGAGGTTTGGATTCCTAGCAATGGTCTTCCAGTAAAGGATAAATGCGAAAACTGGAAGTCGATAAGGGGTTGGAGGTGGTCAGAGCTCTTGATCCGATTGCCTGCGTGTGTGGTTGTTAGGCAAACCAAACTGCGGTTCAGACAGTTAAATCACCCTCGTTCGTTAAAGGGGCGTTGTATTGACACGTCGGCTTCTCTTAGATCAACGGCGGGAACTCGTCGAGGCTGAAGACCGATTCCACCGGGACGCCGAACCATCGGGCGATCCTCAAGGCCAGATGCAGGGAGGGTGCGTATTCGCCGCGCTCGAGATAGCCCATCGTCTGATAGTGGATTCCGAGCTCCTCGGCGAGCTTGCGGCGCGTCACCCCGCGAGCGGCCCGCAGCACCGCCAGGCGATTGTGCACGCGTTCGTCCCGGCTGCGCGCGGCGTCGTCTTTGGTGCGCGCGGCGCTGTCCTTACCGGGCGCACCGCCCTCTTTCCCGTTCCGATCCGGGTTCTTTTGTTGTTTCGTCCTGCTCACGCGTAACCCCTCGAAGCGATCTTCTCCCGTGCTGCCGCGACGGATCCCATTGTCTCGCGGCGTATGCTGCGTCGGAGAATGCGGGGTGCGGCGATGTATCCGGCCACGGCCCATGCGGTTAGGACCGCGAAGGCGATCAGGGGTTGGAACGATCCGGATATCTCCACCGATCCGAGTTCGGGTGGGAGCACGGCGCTGCGGGCGGCGTGTGCGCCCCAGTAGATCGGAGTCGAGGCCGTGAGCCACTGGAGGGGCTTCGGAAAGACGCTGATGGGAGACAGAGTGCCTGCGCCGAGGAAGATCAAGTAGATGGCCATCATGGAGATGAGGAAGCCCCACGTGGAACGCACGAGCGATCCCAATGCCACTCCGATGGGAAGAAAGGCGACGAAAGAAAAGACGAGGCTGGCCGCGAGGACGAGGAAGTCGGCGAGGGAAGCCGACTGCAGATCGGGAAAGAGAAAGAATCCCGCGGCCATTGCCAGAATGAGGGTGATGCCGGTTACCGCTGATACGGAAAGAAGCTTTCCGAACATCCACGATTCCGTTCCGCGCGGCAGGGTGCGCGTGCGCAGAAGAGAGCCGTCGTTGCGTTCGTTGAACATTTCGCTCATGATCTGGAAGGCGCCGAGCAGACCGATCGATCCGAGTAGACCCACAAGGGCATAGGCGCTTCCCGAGATGGCGTTTGCTATCTGTTTGTGTCTTTCAAGGCTGGCGAAGAACACGAGAAAGCATGGACCGAGAAGCATGCCAAAGAAAGTGGGTGTGAGGAAGGCTATGCGCAGTTCGGCGCGGGCCTGCAGACAGCCCGCTCGGGCTGCAGTTCGCATTGAGCGGATCATTGGTCGCCCTCCTTCGGCGAGTTTCTTGTGGTCAGCGGTTCGGGCGTCGGTTCCGACATTCTGGTCAAGGCGGAGTTCTGGGCCCCCTCGACGAGGCCCAGGTAGGCGTCTTCGAGGGACGTCCTGCGAACTTCGAGATCGCTCACGGACGGATCCTGCATCAGCTCTCGCAGAAATGGCTCTGGCTCCGGCGTCGCGTGCACGTAACGGCTTCCATTCGAGGTCCACATGACTTCGGCCTGCGTCTCTACACGGAGCCGCAAAGACTCGGGCGACCCCTCCGCAGCGATTCGTCCCTCGTTGAGGATGAGAATCGCATCGGCGAGGCGGTCGGCCTCCGACAGGTCGTGGGTTGTCAGAAGCAGCGCCATTCCGGCGTCGACCTCGTCGGCGACGATGTCGTGAACCGTTCTTTTTGCCGTCAATCTGACGAAGAAGTACGGGGACGTCACAGT
>CAJPTB010000022.1 GCA_905373325.1 uncultured Ancrocorticia sp. | reverse complement strand
GGCGCCGTGCGCACCTTCACGGTGACCGCGCGGGCGTCGGGAACCCTGTACCGTGTCATGTCGAGGTTCTCCGCCTCGATCGTGGCCAAAGTCGAAAACGGCGAGGTGAAGGTCTCCCTCGAGCTGAACGAGCCCCTGCCTCAGGAGAAGGCCTCCGAGCGTGAGAGCGGCGTTTCGACCTCGGCCGAAACGCAGCGCAAGGATTCGAGCATCCTGCGCCGGTTGGTCGGACGCCGTCTCAGGCGCGACGAGAGCCCGCAGGAAACGCAGGGCAAGGGGATCGAAGGCCTTCTTCCGGCGAAGGAGAACGTCGTTTCCAGCTACGACCCCGGCCGGGCCGTCACCTTCCTGGAGTCAGGCAGACGTGGCGATTCGGCTGAGAGCCTGGAAGCGGTCGGGGCCGGCGATTCGACGTCGGTTGAGCCGAGCAAGTGAGAACGCCGTAAGCCAAAGCGGCGGTGGAACGGAGAGATCCGCTCCACCGCCGCTTTTCTGCGCGGCTAGTCTTTGGCGCTGTCCGCGTCGTCGGCCTCGCGCGGCCTGAGCGCCATTCTGCTGCGCCCCGCCGCCAAGATGAGCAGCACCACGGTCAGTCCCACGCCTGCGCCGGCCCAGATGATTCCAGCTTTGCGGCCGTTGCCTTGCGGATCGTGCGGCTTGGGGGGAACGTCGGAGCCCACCGTGGGAACCGGCTTGAGCCGTTGAATGACGGGCGAGGTCGGACCCGGAATCTGCCCGTCGTCGACCATCGTGACTGCGCCGTAGGGATTGACGAACCCCCAGCCGCGTTCTTTGTTCGAACTGGCCGCGCTCGCACGGTTGGCCGAAGACAGCAGACGATACGTGATCATCCTGCCGCTTTCACTCGGGTGGCGGGCTTTGACGAGCGCCGCGACGCCGGCGACGTAGGCGGTGGCATAGCTGGTGCTCGGGGCTTGCGTGGAGGTCAGGCAGATGCCCGTCGCCCCGTTGGCCACGATCATGTTCTGGCCGGGCGCAACCAGCTTGACGGCGTCCGAATGGACGACGGACTCGTTGACGTTTCCTTGCGAATCCGCCGCGGTCACGCCGATGACGCCCTCGTATCCGGCAGGGTAGCGCATATTCTCGGAGGAGTTTGACGAGGACGTCGAAGTGGCCGAAGGCGAAGAGGACCCGCCGCGTCGGTTTTCAGAGTTCCCGGCGGCGGCGACGACCACTTTGCCCTTGGCTATCGCGTCTTCCGTGGCCTTCTTGAGGGCGTCGTTGCTCGCGCTTGAGTCCCCGGCTATGGGTATGGCGATGATGTCGACGGACGAGTTGTTGGCCGCCCAGCTGATCCCCTTGATGAGGTTGGCGGCCAAGCTCTGCTTGTAGGCTTTTATGGCTGCCGCGTCGGCGTTCTCCTGAGGCTCTTCGTTGGCCACCTTGACGGGGACGATCGTCGCTTCGGGGGCGACGCCGCTGAAGGACCTCGTTTTGCCCGGCTGGGCGGCGATGATGGAAGCGTCGGCCGTTCCGTGTCCGTCATTGTCGACCCTGAAGTTGTTGCCCCCCGTGAGGTCGATCCCCGCGCCGAAGCTCGCGCCGGTCAATGCGGGGTTGAGGTTGTTGTTGTTCGTCGCGATTCCGGTGTCGATAAGCGCGATCGTCGCCTTCTTGCCCCTGGTCAGCTTGTGGGTCTCGGTCAGATCGAGCGCGTAGGTGCCGATCGCGTTCCTTTCTTCGTCCTTGGGGTGGTAGCTCTTGGCCGAATCCTTCTCGCAGTTCTGCCTGTCGAACCACATCGGAGCGGGTCCTTTGACCTGTGCGGAAGCCCTGACCTGTGCGGAAGCCCTGACCTGTGCGGAAGCCGTTGCCCCGAGCCCGCTGAGGCCGAGGACTAGGGCCGACGAGGCCGCTGCCCAGCGCCAGGCTTTTCGTTCTCTCCGGTCCATGCTCCTTGCGCTCACTCCCTTCGATCTCACTTGTTCGCCGCCTTGCGGGCGTCGGCCGGGACGGTGGACCATGCTGCCTCGACGGAAAGCGTCGGAGTCTTCTCTTTCCCGGAGCTGAACAGATCCATCCACTCGGGCGGAGCCTCCAGCGGAGTCACGTTCTTGTACCCCAGCGATTCGCCGGTTTTCTCAAAGTTGTCCATCTCGTAGGCGAGGCCGTCCTCGTCGATCAGGTGGTAGCGCTTTACCTTGTTGCCCGGCTGGGTGACGATGGCCCCCGTCTGGGAGGCGACCTCCACGCGATCGGAGGTGAGGCGGGGAATGCTGTTGCTCACCATGAGCCTCGTGCTCTGCCCCGTGGCGACGTGCGCGCACGGCCTCGACGTCGAGTTGTTCACGAGGCGGGGGATGTCCTCGGGCCACGTGGGCATGAGCTTCTCGTCGTTGAAGGTTGCCCGGCCCCTCTCATAGGATTTGATCTTCGAGGGGGTGGCGTCGCGGCCCGAGGATGAGAGCGTGTACATGTGGAAGGCCGTCGTCGACATGCGCTGCAGCTTTCCGTCCTTGCGGACCAGATAGTACTTCGTGCCCTTCTCTTCGTCGGCCTCCTTGAGAATCGTTCCGACGGGGTACTCCCGATCGATCCCTTCGACTCTCACATTGCCCCTGCCTTCGTCGATCTGGAGGGGAGTGAGGGGCTCTCCCTCTTTGAAGAGGTTGAGCCACGCGGCCTTGACCTGGATCGGCTTGGCGTCGTCGATGTTGAAGCTTTCGAGGATGCGCTCGGCCTTCGGGTTCTCGCCCTCGCCCTCTCTGAAGGGATAGCGATACTCGCCTGCGATGAGGTACTTCACGTGGTTGCTCTCGACGAAAAGCGCCGCCCCGTTCGCCGAGGAGACCTTTTCTTTCATGTTCACGCCCTTCCACAGGAAGTCGTTGCTCGCGATGCATGCGCTGATGTCCGCGTTTTTGACCTTGTCGGCAGAGGGAACCTTGTCCGGTGCGCCCGGGATGCCGACGACCGGGCCGAGCGGGGCGGTCGCCAGCGCGTCGTCGTTCGCGGTGATCGTTTTGAGGTTGGGAAAGAGAAGATGGGCCGAGAAGGCGTTGAGAACGGGGTAGAGCTTTCCTTCGATGGAGACGTACCGGGAGCCGTTCGACGAGTTGATGACGAGGTTGCCGTTCTTCCAGCCGTCGGGAAGGGACGGGGCGAACAACTTCGATATCCACGCCCCGCCGACTACAAGGGCCGTGATCACGAGGCTCGCGATGATGCCTTTCCACGGGTGGATGGGGGTGAGCTCGCGGCCTCCGGGCATTCCGGAGGTGAAGGCCGTCACCAAACGCTGACGGTTGAAACGCTGCCCGTCGAGGATGTCTTTCGTCGATGCCACGTCACCACAACCTTAGAGCTAGAACTGCGGCGGGAATGAGGACGATTCCCGCAATCGTCTCGGACATGTCGGCCGCCTGGCGCAGCCACTGGGGGGTCTTTCCTATGACCAGGCCGTAGGCGATGAGGATGGAGGCCACGACGGCCAGGACGATGACGAGGCCGAGCCACCACTGCGAGTGGAGCATCATCACCGAGGAGCATCCGATGGCGAAGACGAGGACGGCGATGACGTATTCCGACATGACGTCCATCTTCGCGTACTGCACTCGCGATCCGACCGTCAGAATGATCAGGATTCCGGCGATGACCACGACGCCCCACTTGCCGCTGGCGACCGTGAACGGAGTGAGGACGGCAAGGGCGAAGCCCGCCCCGCATCGCGCCGCGAACATCGCCCGGCGGCCGCGAAGGTAGCGGTCTTTGATCACGCGCGGGTTGATCGGCCGGGCTTCGCGCTTTGCGCCCGGATTGGCCGCCGGGCCTCCGCCGCCCGAAGCCAGAAGCGGGTCAGCCTGGTCGAGCCTGCTCAGACGCATCGACAGCCCGGGAAGAATGAGCAGGAAGATGCCGAGGAGGCTCGTGGCGACGACGGCGACGCGCTCATGCGAATCGGCGAGCGCCATGTTGACCCCTCCGACGGCGCCCAGCGAGATGCCTGCGACCGCGGGGGCGAACATGATCTCCTTCCATTCGCTCAGCAGCGGCATCGTCAACATTGCCGCGATCGAGCAGCAGAATCCGCCAAGCGCCATGTCGAGGCCGAAGGAAGCGGGCGGATTGGGCACGCTGAAGCCGCACGCCCCGACGATCACCGAGGAGACGAGGGCGAGCGCCGCGGCGTGGGTGTGCCGCTCGCCGCGCTGAAGCGCCCAGATGACGCCGATCAGCAAGACGGCCATGCCGCCCAGGATGATCGGTATGGAGATTCCCGCCAGGGGCCGCGCCATGCACAGGAGGATCGCCGAGGCGACGAGAAGCGTTATGGCCGCCCCGGTTGCCACCCCGGCGGCGTCGGAGTCCGTCCAGGGCCTGTTGGTCTCGTTGACGACGTCGGCGACCGCCTCGATCGGATCGTCGTACTTCTTCTCGATCTCCTTCACCCTGGGCGAGAGCATGAGGAGCGTGCCGTCGTTGATTCCCTGGGCTTTCAATGTGAGGGACTGATCCACGACCTGCCCGTTGGGGGTGGTGAGGATGAATCCTCGCGAGACCATTCGGGGAGTCACCGAGACGAAGCGACGGACGACGCTCGGAATGAGCTCGACCACCGGCATGTTGGAGGGCAAAAGGATGTCTGCCCGCTTCTCCTCGTGTATGAGGGTCGCTCGAATGAAGTTTTCTTTTCTCTCAGGCATCGCTCACTCGATTCGTGACGGCGGATGGGTGGATCATGAAGTTCCCCCTGTTCGAACAAGGGTGATGAGGCCCGTTCCTGCGAGGGCGAGGGGCAGGGCCCAGGCGCAGGCGAGGCTTTGGACGATATCGGCTATGCGGGTGAAGGAAAGGGGCCTCCAGCCGCGGGAAATGGGAATGCTTACAAGAAGAATGGTGAAGGCGACGCAGGTGAGGACGACGACGGGGGGCACCGGCTCCTTTATGAACCCCCGAGCGCCGGCGAACGCCGCGCCGCAGAGGGCCATCGCCGCCACCGTCGCCCTCGGGACGACGCGAACGTATATTGCGGCCGCCGTCCGCGGCACGAGGAGGAAGGCCAGGGCGACGAAGGCGATCGAGACCCCCGCCACGACGCCCTGCCACCCTCCGCGCAGGGCGGCGCGGGTCATCGTCGGCAGCATGACGAGGGCGGCCGAGCAGAGAATGGCCGTCCACAGGCGGTTGCGGGCTGTGCCGGCCGCGATGAGGTCGGCCGTCTCCTGCGGAGTGATCTTGTCGAGCTTCTTCGGCTCGGCGTGCCTGACGGAGCGGGCTTCGCGCACGATGGTCGCCTCGTCGATGAGCCTTTCGACGGGAACGCTTATCGAAAACCCTGGAAGCGCCTGGATGAGAGGCGCGGACAGGCCGAACAGGCCGGCCAGCAGCAGTTCGATCTTGACGCCGAGGATGAGGAACGCGAGGCCGCCCAGGGAGACGATGAGGCCGAGCGCCGCGCAGTCTCCCGCCACCCGGGCGGTTGCGACGTCGTTGCGTCCGCGCCATGCCCACCGCATCGCCGCGAGGATTCCGGCGGCCGCGAAGGCGCTGACGAGCGCCTGATACTTGGCGTCGTCGGGATTGGACGCCGTCGCCAGGAAACCCGCCGTCATGCCGCAGGTGACGGCGGCGAGGGTTTCGGAGACGGGATGCCCCATGTTGGGGCGCAGCGAGTAGAGCAGTCCGAGGAGAAGCATCGTTCCGGCCGCCGTCAGCGCCTGCCATTCCGGGACGAGCGGGCTCCTGAGGAAGACGAGGAGCGACAGGACCACGGAGATGAGCATTCCCACAATCGAGACGGCGGGGGAGAAGGCGGCTTCGGGCGAGGCGGCGTTCGGTTTGTAGTCCTCGAGGGTCACTTGGAAGTCGGGCCCGGGCGGTTGGAGCATGACGAGCGCCCCGTTGCGGATCTCCCGGCCCACCACCAAAGCGCCGGGAAGCTTGTCGCCGGCGACTGTGCAGGGCACGAGGTCCGGCGGCACCCTGCGGATCTTGAGGATCTGCGCTAGCGTCAAGCCCGCCGGCGCGACGACGTCGTGGCTCTCCCCCTGCACCACGAGGGTGAGGTATGAAACAGACGCTGAAGTGGCGGCCATGCTTCCCCTTGGTCGAAGGCTGCGTGTGTACGTTCTCGTCCACAATAGCGCGCTGCGTGGGCCCGCGCTCGGTGGAGTACTCCCCGTAAACTTACAGCAAATCTCACTAACCGCGCAGTTTCGGTGAATAGGGGCATGAATTCCGAGGAAAGCGAGGATGGACACGCTCGAGCGAATCCGTTTTGCTCAGTATGATCCATAGAGGGGCCCGCGCCGCGGTCCGCAGGCCGGCCCGCTTCGCATATCCATGAGGGAAGAGAACGAATCTGGAGGACAGCACGTGGCAACGACGAAACGTCAGGCGCCGAAAGCGCCGCCGCAGGAGGTCGTCGAGCTCAAGGCTCCGCCTGAGATTCAGCGCTCGGAAGGCTTGACCGGCGCTTTGGCCATGATCCTTCCCATGTTCGGGTCGATGGGCATGATGGTGGTCATGGCGATGTCCGGCAATCGCTCGCCGAGGATGATCCTGATGTCCGGCCTCTTCGTCGTGGCGATGCTCTGTGTTGCCTTTCTAAACATCTACCGCAACCGCGTCCAGTTCAGGAACTCCGTCACGGGAAGCAGACGCGAGTACCTCGCCTACCTGGCCAAAACGAGGCAGAACGCCCGCAAGGCCGAGGACATGCAGAGAGAATTCGCTCAGTGGTTTTTGCCTCATCCCGGCGACCTTCCCTTAATCCTCGAGGAAGGCACGCGAGTGGGCGAGCGCGAGCCCTCCGACGAGGAGTTCCTCCTGTCGCGAGTCGGAGCGGCGAACCAGCCCTTCACTTTGGACTACACGAAGGCCGAGGCCTCGGCCGTGGCCGAGGCCGACCCCGTCGCCGAATCCGCCCTGGTCCAGTTCGAGGGGCTCTACAAGGGGCTTGACGAACTGCCGCTGGGCGTCAACCTCTCGACAATCGCCCGCCTGCAGATCATCGGCAACGACCCGGCCAAGGCCCGGGCCGTGGCGCGTTCGGTGCTCGTTCAGATCGCAACCTTCACCAAGGCCTCCGACGTCCGCATCGCCGTGCTCACCAGCACGGCCCACTGGGACGAGTGGGACTGGATCAAGTGGCTTCCCCATGCAGGCTCCGACCGGATCTTCGACTCCATCGGCCCGGCCCGCATGATCGACGTCGATCCGACCAACATCATGGACCTTCTGCCCGACGGCGTCGCCGACCGCCCCCGCTTCGTCTCCGACCAGAACGGAACCGAGCTTCCCCACCTTGTGATCGTCAACGACGGCCTCACCATCCCGCCCGACCATCCGATCATCACCGAAGACGGGGTTTTGGGCGTGACCGTCGTGGAGATTCCCGCCAACTGGGAGTCGCTGACGGACGCGAACACGGTGCGCGTCCAGCTGGGGGAGGGCGATAACCTCGAGCTTTTGCAGATCGGCTTCGAGCCGGTCAGCGGCCGGTCGCACGGACTTTCCGTGGTTCAGGCCGAGGCCGCCGCCAGGCGCCTGGCCACGCAGGCTCTCATACAGACCGACGCCGCGGCGTCGGGCGCAGCCGTCGACGCCCCCGGGGAGGCCTCCGCCGAGCTTGTGGACCTCCTGGGGCTGGGCGACGTCCGCGACCTCGACACGAACATCGCCTGGAGGCCGCGCCTGGAGCGCGACCGCCTGCGCGTGCCCATCGGCCTGACCCCCGAGCACAAAACGGTCTACCTGGACATCAAGGAGTCGGCGCTCAACGGAATGGGCCCGCACGGCCTCATCATCGGCGCGACGGGCTCCGGAAAGTCCGAGGTGCTGCGAACCCTCGTTCTGGCGCTGGCCATGGCGCATTCCTCCGAAGAGCTCAACTTCGTGCTCATCGACTTCAAAGGCGGCGCGACCTTCGCGGGCATGGCGAAGATGCCCCACGTCTCGGCGATCATCACCAACCTCGGCGAGGACCTCACGCTGGTCGACCGCATGGAGGACGCCCTGCGCGGCGAGATGAATCGGCGCCAGGAGCTCCTGCGGGCAGCCGGAAACTTCAAGAACATCCACGATTACGAGCGCGCTCGCAAGAACGGCCGCACCGAGCTCGTGCCGCTTCCCGCGCTTCTCGTGGTGGCCGATGAGTTCTCCGAGCTCCTGGCAGAAAAGCCGGACTTCGTCGATATGTTCAACCAGATCGGCCGCCTCGGCCGATCCTTGGGCGTCCACCTTTTGCTTTCCTCGCAAAGGCTCGAAGAGGGCCGTTTGCGCGGCCTGCAAGAGCACCTGTCATACCGCATCGGCCTGCGCACGTTCTCCGCGCAGGAGTCGCGCGGCGTCATCGGCGGCTCCGAGGCCTACGAGCTCCCCGCGATCCCCGGCGTCGGATACCTAAAGCCCGACGCCAGCAGCGGGCTCATCAGATTCCGCTCCTCCTACGTTTCCGGGCCTCCGCCCAAGAGGGCGGAGCTGAGCGCCGCCCTCGGATCCGGCGAGGTTCAAGATGTGGAGATCCTCGACTTCACCGCCAAGCCTCTGCGCCTGGAGACCGAGCAGGTCGAGGAGGTCGAAGAGGATTCTGGGCCGGAGGAGGACGAGCTCGGCGACTCCGGCATCCCCGGGGTGCCGAACACCACCTTCGACATCGCCGTCGCGCGGATGGCGGGCAAGGGGCCGGACGCCCACCAGGTGTGGCTGCCGCCGCTCAACGTCCCGGCCACGCTCGACAGCCTCATGCCGGATCTGCGCGTCTCGCCCGTCCTCGGCCTGCATTCGCCGAAGTGGCGCGGCGCCGGCCAGTTCACGATCCCGGTGGGCGACGTCGACCGCCCGCTCGAACAGCGCAGGGACATCCTCACCCTCGACCTCTCCGGCGCGGGAGGCCACCTTGCGATCATCGGCGGCCCGCAGTCAGGAAAATCGACCTTCGCGCGAACCGTGGTCGGTGCGCTGGCGCTGACCCACACGCCGATGGAGATCCAGGTCTACGCGATGGACTTCGGCGGCGGCACGTTCGCCGGAATGCGGGACCTCGCCCATATGTCCGGCGTCGCCCTGCGAAGCGACGAAACCCGCGTCCGCCGCATGTTCGCTGAGATCAAGTCGATCGTCGATGACCGCGAGCGGTACTTCGCCGCCCAGGGAATCGAATCGATGTCGGCTTACAGGCGCATGCGCGCCGAGGGGAAGGCCGACGACGGATACGGCGACATTTTCCTGGTGGTCGACGGCTGGCAGGCGCTGCGGTCCGACTTCGACGAGCTCGAGATGCGCCTGCAAGACCTCATCCCCCGCGGCCTGAACTTCGGAATGCACGTCATCGCCACGGCGCTGCGGTGGATGAACTTCCGCACCGCCGTCAAAGACATGTTCGGCTCGCGAATCGAGCTGCGTTTGGGCGACGCCCTCGATTCGGAGATCGACAGGAAGCTCTCTCGAAACGTGCCCACCGGCGCTCCCGGGCGCGGCCTTGAGCCGTCCAAGCACCATATTCTGGGCGCGCTTCCCCGGGTGGACGCCGATCACAACCCCGAGAACCTCTCGGAGGGCGTCAACGACTTCGTCGAAAACGTCAACAAACTGTGGACCGGCCCGCGGGGCCCGAAGCTGCGTGTGCTCCCGGACAAGGTTTCCATCGAGCAGGTCCGCCGCAGGGTCAGCAAGGACGATCGCAGGGTCCTTCTGGGGCTCGGCGAATCCCGCCTGGAGCCCTTCGGAATCGACTTCGACGCGAATTCCCATTTCTTCTTCTTCGGAGACCAGAAGTCCGGGAAGACCGCGACTTTGCGGCTCATTTGCTCGGAGATCGCCCGTTTGTACACGCCGCAGCAGGCGCAGATCTTCGCTGTGGACTACCGAGGCTCGCTCCTCGGCGAGCTGCCCGAAGGCTACGTCGGCCGCCACCTGCGCAACGCGGCCGAGGCGACCGAGCAGCTCAACGGCCTGGCGCAGTTCCTCGCAACGCGCGTTCCCGGCTCGGACGTCACCGCCAAGCAGCTGCGCGAGCGCAGCTGGTGGAAGGGCCCTGAGGCGTGGGTCGTCGTCGACGATTACGACCTCGTCGACAATTCCCAGGGCAACCCGGTCAGGGCACTCGTCCCGATGATGGCGCAGGCGCGCGACGTCGGTCTGCACATCATCGTCGCCCGCCGCATGGGAGGCGCGAGCAGGGCCATGTACGGCTCGCCCGTCATTCAGGCGATGAACGACCTCGCCTCGCCCGCCATGCTCCTGCCCGGCAACCCCGAGGAGGGCGCCGTCCTCGGCCGCATCCGGCCCCAGGAGGGCATGCCCGGCCGCGGCCAGTTCCGCTCGCGCGAAGTCAATCGCGAGCTGATCCAGGTGGCGTGGCTCGAATCGGCAGTCTCCTTCGACTAGAGCCAGTCTCTTTCGGTTAAAGGCCTCTTCGGACTGAAAACACGGTCTCTTTCGATTGAAGGGCTCGACGACCGGGCGCAGCGAGCGCAGAGCCCCTCGCCGTTTCATCGCTGGCAGCTCGGGCACCAGAAGAGGCGGCGTCCGGCCATCTCCTTCTCCGCCACGGGCGTGCCGCATCTCAGGCACGGCCTTCCCGTGCGGTGGTAGACCGCGAAACGCTGGGCCTCCGGGTCTTCGCCGTCGGCGCCTTCTGCTGCGTCCGGATTTCTCACGTCGGAAGCCTCGGCCGGTTCGGGCCTCAGGCTTTCCGGGACCGTGCGTATGACGCCGTCGGGAACGTCGGCCTGCATCGTCTCAACGAGGTCGTCCCACAGGGCCTTCAGACGCTCGGCCGAAACCTTGTTGCCGGGCCGCAGAGGCGAGATGCCGACGCGGAAAAGGCAGTCCGCGCGGTAGATGTTTCCCGGCCCGGCAGCGATCGACTGGTCGAGAACCAACTGGCCCACCGGCGACCGCCTCCGCCGAACCGCCTCGACGAAGCGCTCGCGGTCTCCGGGCTCGTTGCGAACTGGGTCGGGGCCGAGCTTGGAGACTGCGGCCCGCACGCCCGGCCCGTCGAGGATCTCGCATCGCGAGGGGCCCGTGAGATCGGCCGTAAACCCATTGGCGGCGAGCCGCAGCCGCACCGTGCTGCCCGCGCCGACGTTGACCGCGTTGTGGTTGCCGCTGCGGACGCCGGCGCCGACGATTGCGTCCGAGCCTTCGCCCGTGAGGTGCCACCTGCCGTACAGGCCCAGATGAATGTGAAGCCACACGGGCCCGTCGTCGCCCAGGGACGTGCCGCCCAGGGGAGTCTCGGCAAGGGGCGCCGCGCTCGGGGCCATCGCATTTCTCGCGTTTAGAGGCGCGCTGTTTGGCGCTTCCTCGCCCGGGGAGGAGTTGCCCGCCGGCATGCCGCTCGAAGGCCCGCCGTCGGTGCCGGCGGTGGAGCCGCCGTCGGCGAACGGCATGAAAAAGTGCTTGCCCCACGCTTCGGCCCGTCCGGCCGTGAGCCCGTCCAAGAGGTGCGCGCCGTCGGAAAATCGGCCCTGCGGGGAGGACGCTACGACGTCAGCGCCCTCGAACCTCTCGTTTATCAGGCGCGCGATGCGGTGAATTGCTTGACCTTCCGGCATGGCCTCCCTTTCTTGCTGTTCGTGCACGTCTTGGCGTGCGTGCGCTTCCTGCCGTTCGCGGGCGCGTTTCCCGGCGTGCGCGTCTCGTTGTTTGCAGCGTTATCCCGGCGCGCGGGATCCC
>CAJPTB010000021.1 GCA_905373325.1 uncultured Ancrocorticia sp. | reverse complement strand
GCGGCCAACGCCTCGACGGTGGCCGGCTCACCCCCGCATGCGCGGGGAAGACTTCGTACCTACACGCACAATCGAAGATGAGTGCGGCTCACCCCCGCATGCGCGGGGAAGACGTGCCCGAAGTGCGTGTTTCGGGCGATTTCGGGGGCTCACCCCCGCATGCGCGGGGAAGACCCCGTCCTTCGAGCGAATGATAGCCGTCATACGGGCTCACCCCCGCATGCGCGGGGAAGACGACACGTCGAAGAACCCGCTGAGGTCTATCGTGGGCTCACCCCCGCATGCGCGGGGAAGACGTTCTTGGCCTGGAAAAACACAATGTCACCCGGGGCTCACCCCCGCATGCGCGGGGAAGACGTGCTTGAGGGCATCCAGCAGATCATTCTCGGGGGCTCACCCCCGCATGCGCGGGGAAGACTTGGCGGCCGCTTCTTTGAAAGGTGAACTCGGGGGCTCACCCCCGCATGCGCGGGGAAGACGGTTAGATTTCCCCGAGAATCCGACAAAGTTGTTCTCCAGTTTACCAATTTTTCTTAGCTCCCAGCCTAGTCCTTTAAAACGATTCCTTTGCCGGGTTTTAGGAGTACGATTGACCTTGTGGAAACAACACTGATGTTGAGTTCTAAGGCACGCTTCGTCTGGGCTAAATCGAAATATGAGAACGGCGCATCCGAGCCGACTTGGTGGTTGCCTCTGTGGCTGCACCTTGCCGACACGGCCGAAGTTGCACGTCACCTAGCTGTGAACTGGCTTGCGCCCGCGATACCGGACCTGATTGAAAGGGAATTCGCGAGATCCACTTCGGGTCTCGATCCGGCAGATGAATTCAAAGCCTTGGTGTCATGGCTGGCTGGTACTCACGATATCGGAAAGGCCACGCCGGCTTTCAGCGCTAAAGTTGGTGCTTTGGACGATCGGATGAAAGAAGCCGGGCTTTGGCATGGGCCGATTGATGCGCGAGAGATGAGCGGAATGCCTCATTCTTTGGCAGGCCAGGAAATTTTGGAAAAGTGGTTTGAGGAACGCGGTTGGAACTTGGAGGCTTCTCAAGCATTGGCGTCGATTGCAGGAGCTCATCATGGAGCGCCTGCTACTTCTCAGATGATTGACGATGCTTGGCGAAGCGATCATCTTCTCGGAGACGACGAATGGAGAGCGGTCCACATTGAACTTCTGGAAATGGCAGTTAACCGTGCTGGCATTGTCGATTTGCTTGACGAATGGTCGCGTAGAAGTTGGTCCGAGCCTTTTCTTGTTGAAATATGCGGTTTTGTAATTATTTCGGATTGGCTCGCCTCAACGGAAGCATATTTTCCGCTTTGTCCCTTTGACGATGATGGCAGCTATTTTCTCGACGTCAAACGGCATCAAGAACGAGTCAAGAATGGGCTCGCAAAAATAGAGCTTCCCTCGCCTTGGCGGCCAAGGGACAGTGGCGAAGACGCTGACACTCTCCTTCGGATGCGATTCGATTTGCCTGATGGAGCCAAAGCCACTGCGGCCCAACGTTTGGCCGTGGAGGCGGCTCGTTCGATGGAACTTCCCGGACTCATGATTGTTCAGGACGCAACCGGTTCCGGAAAGACGGAGGCGGCCCTCTTGGCGGCCGAGGTCTTGGCTGCTCGAACTGGACGTTCGGGGGTTTTGTTTGCGCTTCCAACACAAACGACGACAGACGCGATGTTCTCGAGAGAATTGAACTGGCTGGGCCATATCGAGGAGAACTACCGCAATGCAGGGGCACCCTCTGCGTTTGCTATTCAGCTCCAGCATGGACGCGCAAAGCTCAACAACGAAGCCCAAGCGTTGCGGGAAACTGGGGATGCAATCCGTGATCGTCTTCTTGGGAGTATAGGAGGTGACGGCGACCTGGCTGCTGCCGATTCTATAGCTTCTTCCTTCCCAGCGCCTCGACAAATTGGCTGGGACGAGGAAGCTCGTTTGAGCGTGGGCGGATCCCGAGGTAAGGGGAAACGTGAGAGGAACTATATTCGTGATGCAGGTGTGGGTGCTGACCTTGCGATCATGGCGTGGTTTTCTGGCCGAAAGAAGTCTATGCTTGCGGATTTCGTTGTGACCACGATCGATCATCTTCTTTTCGCCTCACTCTCTGCGCCACACCTCATGCTCCGGCACCTCGGGCTCAGCAGAAAGGTCGTGATCGTCGACGAAGTTCACTCGTACTCGACCTACATGAACTCCTACCTCGATAGAGCCCTGACGTGGCTTGCTGCATATGGCGTTCCCGTCATTTTTCTCTCCGCCACTCTTTCCAAAGCGCGATGCTCGGCACTCACAAGTGCATACGATCGGGGGCTCCAGTTAATATCGTGCAGCAATTCGTGCCAAGTGAAACGAGATGAAATACTTGACGAGACCCAAGAAAGAGTGCGAGTAGAAGGGAGTATGCCTTTCCCGTGTTTAGTGACGTCTGGAGAAAGTGGGACGAAGGTTGTCTCCGTTGAGGCTGCAGGCCGTCGTAGTTTGGTTGAGATTAGACGGATGGACGAAGGAGATGACGTCGTTGCTTTGCTTAAAGATGCTTTGGCTGACGGTGGGTGCGCTCTCGTTGTTCGGAATACCGTGCGTCGCGCGCAAGAAACGTATGACGAATTGTGCAACGACTTTGGCGACGATGTCAGCCTCAATCATTCACGATTTACCATTTCTGACAGGCTAAATAATGACGCCGATCTGCTTCGGCGGTTCGGTCCTCCTCGCAAAAACCCTGAGCGTCCGGAACGGGCGATTGTTGTTGCCACCCAAGTCGTGGAGCAGTCTCTGGACGTCGACTTTGACGTGCTGGTGACCGATCTTGCGCCAATCGATCTTCTCCTCCAGCGCATGGGGCGGCTACACAGGCACGAACGGTGTCGTCCTGGGAAAATGGAACAGCCAGTCTGCTACGTCGATTGCCTTCCAATGGCGTCGAATGACGAACCCGCGATAGACAGGGGCGCGAAGCACATCTACGGTGAGCGGGACATGCTTCTGACCGCTGCGGTGCTGAATAACATTGCTGCGGCAGAAGGAGTGGTTCGTGTACCAGACGACGTGCGTGAACTAATTGAGGCGGTGTACGAGAAAAACCCTGATGTTCCTGCACAATGGAATCAAGCAGTGGCAGAAGCCCAGGCGAAAGCGAAGAAGAATGAACAAGAGAAGGTCAATGCTGCCAAAGGGTACCAGATAGCTGAACCGAGAGTAGAGGAAGACGGAGGATCTCTTGTTGACTGGTTGCGCACTCAAGCCAGTGACAGGGAAGAAAAGGCAAGAGCGCATGTGCGCGACGGCGAAGACTCCCTCGAGGTGATCCTTCTCGAAATGCACAAAGAAGGCGGACAAGAGAGCTTACGAACTCTCCCGAGTGCTCCAGGTTTTCCCAGCGTTGAAATTCCTAGGAATTGTGAGCCTAACCGTGCTTTGGCGCGAGCCATGGCGATGTCTGCGGTCAAGCTTCCGTCTAGATTTTCGAATCCAGATGCAATAGATCGCGTGATTGACGAACTTGAAGGGTTTTATGTCGATTCGTGGCAAACGAACCTTGATCTGCGTGGTCAGCTATTTCTCTTGTTAAACAACGGACGCGCCAAACTGGATGGCGCTACCATTGAATACACATCAAGAACCGGGCTAATGGAGGTCCAGGATTAATGGTCGGCAGTTTTAATCTTCTCGACGAGCCGTGGATTCGTGTTATGCGGGTCGATGGGAGCGTAGACGAGCTATCGCTTCTTACTTTGTGCGACGAGATCTCTGATATTCTCAAGATTTGCGGCGATATACCCACGCAGGATATGGCAATCTTGCGTTTGCTTATAGCAATAAGCCATCGCGCGACAGATGGTCCGCGAGACCTTAAAACGTGGAAAAAGTACTGGAATAATCAAAGCCTATTTCAACAATGCATTATAAATTATTTAGAACGTTACCGTAATAGATTTGATTTACGGGATGGGCAGTTTCCCTTTTTTCAGGTTGCGGGGATTGCTTCGAGTTCTGGTGAGATTTCTGGACTTGAGTCTCTTATCCCTGATGTTCCAAATAATGAACCATTTTTTACTATGCGTGTAGGTTCAGGCTTAGACTGCATTAGCTGGGCCGAAGGGGCACGTTGGCTTATCCACGCCCACGCCTTTGACCCCTCCGGAATTCGTACTGGCGCAATTGGAGATTCACGAGTCAAACGGGGGAAGGTATATCCAATTCGACCATCGTGGACTGGTCAAATTGGTGTTGTTGCCATTCAAGGAGACAATCTGTTTAAAACGATACTCCTCAATACTGTCGTGCTTAAAATGGTTGGTGAGCTTAGGGAAAGGATGGATATAGACAATGACCGTCCTCCGTGGGAGCGTGAACCTGATAGGGCCGAGGGAAGGATGGACTCTATTCCAGTGGGCCCGGTGATGTGCTATACATGGCAAAGTCGACGTGTGCTGCTCCATGGGACCGAACAAGGTGTGACGGGCTTATTCCTTGGAAACGGCGATAAAGCTATTCTTGATAATTGCTACCTTTTCGAACCGATGACGGCTTGGAAGTACAACAAAAGCGAATCGCAAAAAAGAAAGAATGATCTATTTGTGCCCTATAGATTCTCGTCAGAGGTAGGGGTTTGGCGTGGTCTTACTGCTTTTGCTGCTCAAAGAGGTCACAAGAGACTTGCCTTTTCGTCAGAGTCTGTTGATTACATCCCGCCTGGTGTGATCTCCTTCTATAGGAAGCTTCTCCGAAAGGGGGTATTTCCTCGGCAAAGTTTCATCCGTTTGCATTGCGTTGGCTTGGAGTATATGAACCCCAAAGTTCAGTCTAAAGTGAGAAATTTAATTGACGATGTGATCATAGTTCCGGCATGTTTGTTTGAAATGGAAAATAAGCGTTTATCATCTACGGTATTTGATGCTATGGATGAAGCCGATGATGTTGCTTTTGCGTTACGAACTCTTGGTGGAGATCTGGTTAAGGCGCAGGGTGCCGACTCCGACTCTGTTCAGGCTGCCTGCGAACGAGCCGCTACTGCCTTTTACTTCGTTATTGACGAGGAATTTCCGCGGTGGCTTGCGTCGTTGGCCGATGACAGGGACCCCAATGAGGCAAAGTCTTGGTGGCGTGAAAGACTCCGTTGGATAGCTAATGAGCAATCCAACATTCTTGTCGACTCTGTAGGGCCGTCTGCATACGCGGGCTGCGTGGACGAAAAGACGCGCGAGCGCGTCAACGTCGGAGTTTCGCTTAAGCGGTTTGAATCGTTGATTCGAAGGAAACTTCCTGTTTCTCCAGATACCCAGTTCGAGTCTATGGAGGACGAAAAATGAATGTAACAGAGACTGAATCATCTAAGAGCGACTCTGTTAGAAGTCGGCGCTTATTGAAGGCGGGTAAAATCGTCTGTCGCCGGATTGAAGGCCTAGGAAGGGGGTTTCTTAAAGGTGAGCCCAAAGCTCGTGAAGCTCTTGCGAAACTCCGTCGAGGAATAAAGGCTGATCCTGGTGAGATCGCTGATATCTGGGGCTACACGCATGTTGTTGGTGTTCCAGACAACGCTCCCGATACCCCTACGCGAGAAGAGTGGGCCGTTTATATCGCCATGACTTTGTATGCGGTTCATCAGCAGTCACGATCCGTCCTTATGCACCGGCCCGGTTACGGATTTGGACGCGCGGCCCGCGAATTGGTCGGCGGGGAAGAGGACAGTCCCGCGCGTTGCCGCTTCAACGCTTTAGTCACTGCTTCTTCCATCGGCGAGTTGCGCAGTCACCTTCGTTCTTTCATTCAGCTTCTTCGACCAAAAGACATCGGTTTTGACTACGCCGCTTTTGCCGACGATCTCGTAGAGTTCCAGTACCTGGGTGGTGACAAGAAAGTCAGGCGGAGATGGTCACGCGATTTCTACAAGTTTCAAGAATCTGGTGGCCGTGAGGCTGCGTTTCCTGATGCCAGAGCTTCTACTAGTGCCAATCCATCCAACTCCGAATAGACCTCTGGCGTTGCAAGCGCCGCAAAACAATCTAAAGTAGAGGAATAACATGAGCACCTACATTGATGTCCACATCATTCAGAGCATTCCGCCTAGCTGCGTCAATCGCGACGATACCGGCTCGCCTAAGTCAACTCTATACGGTGGCGTGAAGCGTTTACGAGTATCCAGTCAGGCATGGAAACGCGCAATGCGATTGTACTTTCGTGATCAAATTCGATCCCATAAGATCGGCATAAGAACTAAACGAGTTGTTGAGAAGATCTCGGAGGAGATCACGTGTCTCTTGCCGGATAAAAAAGATCAGTCCGTTAAGCATGCTGTTGAATTTCTTAATTTGGCTGCTGACAACCCACAAAAAAATCCTCTTATTAAAAAATCTGCGCTTCAAAAGGAAGGCTTTCCCGAGACCGATGCTCTACTGTTTTTCTCGGTGCAGCAAATAAAAGAACTAGCTGCTTACGTGGCAGACCGAGTCAATTCTGGCAAAAAACCAGAAAAGAAGAAAGTGAAGGATATACTAAACTCCGATCATCCTATAGATATAGCACTTTTCGGACGAATGTTGGCTAGCGCTAAGAACCTTGATGTTGACGCATCGTGTCAGGTAGCCCATGCGATTTCTACTCATTATGCCGACAGTGAGTTTGACTTCTATACGGCTCTCGATGAAGGTAAAGATGAAAAGGATGACGCAGGGGCAGGAATGATGGGAACCATCGAGTTCTCGTCGGCCACAATGTATCGTTATGCCACGGTCAATCTCGACTTGCTGCATGAGAATCTGTGTGATGCTGAGGCGACGCTTCGAGCGCTGTCCTCCTTTATTGAAGCCTTTGTCAAGACGATGCCGACGGGCAAGCAGAACACCTTCGCCAATCGGACGCTGCCCAGCATGGTGGTTGTTCAGGTGCGCGACGACCAGCCTGTTTCGCTCGTTGGCGCCTTTGAAAGACCGGTCCTCAAAAGCGACACCGAGGGATTCGTGGCAAAGTCTGTACGCAAACTCGTTGAACATGAGAAGCAATTGGAGGAAGCCTTTGGCGTCAAGCCGCGGCATGCCTTTGTGGTGAGCCTCGAGGACTATGAAGGGACGGAGTCTCTCGGGGAGCGAGTCGCGTTCAACGTTCTCACAGACAGAGTGCGCGATGTCGTCGAGTCACGCCTTCCAGCCTCGGAGTAAGCGATGGCAGTACTGCTCTTGCGGCTCGCGGGCCCATTGCAGGCCTGGGGCGTCAAATCCCGATTCACGGTGCGCGCTACAGAACTCGCCCCCTCAAAAAGCGGAATTCTCGGCATGCTGGCCGCTGCAACCGGCAGACGGCGCACCGACCCAATCGAGGACTTGCTGACGCTGCGCTTCGGTGTGCGAAAAGACCAGCCGGGAACGGTGGTGCGTGATTTCCATACGGCGCATAGGCTGGACGGGTCCTCGATGCCGCTTTCCGAACGCTACTACCTTTCCGATGCGGTCTTCTTGGCCGGAATAGAGGGGGAGAATGCGGTGATCGAGCGGCTCGACCACGCTGTGCGGCATCCTTCTTTTCCCCTCTATTTGGGGCGACGTTCGTGCCCTCCGTCCTTTCCCGTCTCGCTCGGATTGCGCGATTCAAGCTTGTTGGAGGCTTTGACAAGTGAGCCGTGGCTGGCCTCCAAGTGGTACCGGAAGCGCCATCGTGAAGGCAGAGAAATCGAAGTTCTTCTCGACAAAGACGCTGTGCCCGAAGGCGAGCACACAAACGATGTGCGAGGGAGCCGAGATGTGCCTCTTTCTTTCGACCCGCGTCATCGTGAGTATTCGTTCCGGGACATTGAGCGGCATATGGTGAGAGTGAAAGACAAAGCGTCGACTGGGAGCGCGGCTGTGCGCTCCGACGCCGGCGAAGACCACCACGATCCCATGGCAGAACTTGACCCGGTGGGAATGCTCGATCCAGCGGAAATGCATGGCCCAGTGAGATTGCTCGATCCAATGGCCGAGCTCGAAGATCCGGCGGGAGGGCTGAGTTCGCTGACGGGGCCGAACGAATATGAGGGTTCTGCCGCGGACTCTCACGATCCCATGGCGGAACTGTTGGAGGAAAGTTAGAGATGCGAGGTAGAAGATGCACCTGACGAAGATAGAACTCGATCCGCGGCGTCGGTTCGCGAGAAGGCTGCTCGGCTCGCCGCAGGTGATGCACGCGGTCGTCATGAAGGCGTGCGATCTCGGGCAGAGCATTGACGGCGACGGGGGTGATCCGGCCGGAAGCACGTCGGAGGTTTTGTCTGCACAATCCGAAACCTCGACGTCGGTCGGTGTTGAATCGTCGTCGGCCCGCGCAGAAACTTCTGCGGCTGGACGTGTGCTGTGGCGGGTCGACCAAAGGGCCTTCAGCGTCGCCCTGTACGTGCTTTCGCCAATGCGTCCGGACATGTCGCAAATTGAGGCGGACGCGACTTCGTCGCAGATGGCTCGCACGCTTGATTATGAAGGTTTCCTTTCTCGGCTCGCTGAAGGGCAAACATGGGCTTTCAGACTCGCGGCAAATCCTGTTCGCAACGAGAACAGGGGGCCGAACGAGCGGGGAAAACGGCATGTGCATGTGACTGCGAGGCAGCAGAGAGACTGGCTGCTCAGGCGCGCTGAGAAGCAGGGGTTCTCGATCCCGATGGTCCCCGACGAATCGGGGCTCACAAGGCCCGGCGGGGACGGCAAGGTCAAGCGCGTTGAAACGGGAGACAACGGCGGACTGGGATGCGACGCCGCACAGGGGCGAAGCGCTGCCGCAGTCGAGACGTTTGAAGGGTTGGCCAAGCAGGGCGACGATCCGAATGATCGCGTCTCGCTTTTGGTTGTCCGGCGCGAGAAACCGGTGTTCGACAGGAAGGATCGCGAGACACAGAAGTCAGGCAAGGTCACGATTGGGCGCGTCGTTTACGAGGGCATTCTCCGGATCGAGGAAGTCGGGGCCTTTCGCCAGATGCTCGTCAACGGGCTCGGCCCGTCGAAGGCATACGGCTGCGGTCTCATGACCTTGGCGCGCCCGAGGGAGTAAAGCCATGGCGCGCCTGCTTCCCGTTCCCGTCACGGCGCTTCCTCGCGCAGCCGACCGGATGTCCTTTCTCTACTTGGAGCATTGCGTCGTCCATCGCGAGGACGGCGCTGTGACGGCGCGCGACGACAAGGGCTTGGTTCGCGTTCCGGCGGCGTCGCTTTTGGCTGTGCTGCTGGGCCCGGGGACCTCGGTGAGCCACCAGGCGATGTCTCTTTTGGGCGAGTGCGGCACCACCGCAGTGTGGGTCGGCGAGCGCGGGGTTCGCTACTACGCTCACGGCAGGTCCCTGGCGACGTCGAGCAGGCTGCTCGTGGAGCAAGCGGCTCGTGTCTCCTCCCCGCAAAAGCGGCTGGCGGTCGCGAGGAAAATGTACACGATGCGTTTTGCAGGCGAGGACGTCGACGGATTGACAATGCAACAGCTGCGGGGGCGGGAAGGCGCGCGAATTCGTTCCGTCTACCGTGAGAACTCGAAGCGCACGGGGGTTCCGTGGAAGCGTCGTGAGTACGAGCACGACGATTTTGACGCCTCAGATCCGATCAATCAGGCGCTGTCTGCCGCGCACGCCGCACTCTACGGGGTGATTCACGCCGTCGTCGTTTCACTGGGATGCTCGCCGGGACTTGGATTCGTTCACACGGGTCACGAGCGTTCCTTCGTCTACGACGTCGCCGACCTCTACAAGGCGGATGTGACGATACCGATCGCCTTTGACGTCGTCGCCGAAGGCATGAGCGACATTGCCGCGACAACCCGGCGCCGGGTCCGCGACCGAATATTCGAGCTGAAGGTGATTGAGCGGTCGGTGCGAGACATCCACAGGCTTTTCGAGGTCGACGAGGGGGAGGAGCTTCAGGTGAACGTCGTCTCTCTGTGGGACTACCAGCGCAAGGCCATCGCGGGCGGCATGAACCACGCGCTTGCCTTAGAGTCTTTGGACGACGAAGAGTAAGGCTGGGCAGCCGCATGGTCGTAATCATCCTTTCTGCGGCGCCCGCCGGGCTTCGCGGCGCGTTGACCCGGTGGCTGCTCGAAGTCTCGACAGGCGTATTCGTGGGGCATCTTTCGGGTCGCGTCAGAGATCAGGTGTGGGAACTCATCGCAGAGAATCTCGGCCAAGGCAGAGCGTTGATGATCTATCCGGTCAGGTCGGAACAGCGATGCGCGATCCTCTCACTTGGGCACGATCGCACACCGCTCGACGTCGAAGGAATGCTCGTCATGCAAAGCCCTTGGAAGGCAGTCGAAGGCGGTGGGCGCAACAGCGAAGGCAAGCAAAGCTTCTCCGCGCCCGGCGTTTCTACGGCCCCCAAAGAGTCGTGGTCGATCGCCGCGCGAAGGCGTCGTTTCGGAGGCTCCCGACGGCGATAAGACCGCATTTTAGTAAGAGATGAGTTGTGTGCTGTCCGCGACAGTCGGCGCCACAGGATGCTTCGATGTGTTTAGACGTCGAAGTGCCCGATTCGCAGCGGTTTCGGCGTCGTCAGGGCCCTTGATCGCCAATGGTTTTCGCTTATGAACAAAGCAAACTTGAGGCGTTTCGCACCGTGGACGTGGGTGGCGGCAGGTGGGGGAGGGCGTGGGACAATGGCATCGTCGTTTCACGCACCACAGGAGTGTTGCTCATGTCCAAAAGATTCAACCCACCGCCGAACTGGCCGCCGGCGCCCGACGGGTGGGCCCCTCCTGCTGGTTGGAGGCCCGATCCCGCTTGGGGCCCGGCTCCCGCTGGCTGGAACTTCTGGGTGGAAGACATCGACGTCGATGCCACCCTTCTGCCTTCCGCCTCGTCGCCGTCCGATTCGTCCGATTCGCCGTACGCGCTCGATTCTTCGCACGCACCCGACGACACCCGCTTCCCCGACGATTCGAATTCCTCGGTGAGTTCGCCTGCCGCGGGAGGATTGCTTTCCGCCGGAGACTCCGACGAGTCTGACCGGAGCTCGAACTCGGCTGACGAGACCATTTCCCGCTTGCCGAGGCGTTCCTCGAGGAGAAGAAACGGCTCTGGCGCGCACGCAGCGCCGCCCGAGTCGCTGAGTTCGCAGCAGCAGACTCCGGATCGCTCCGACCAGGCGAATGCCGCGCCCGGCCCCGCTTTCAGGGCCGGCGCCGCGCCAGAGTCTTCACGCCCGAGGTTTGCCCCGGCGAGCTCTGCGCCCGCGGGCTCCGCCGGAGGCGGGCAGCCTTTCGTCCCCGGAGGGCGAAACGTTCCGGCCGGGGGCCGGGACCCCTCGGAGAGCGGCTCCGCTCCGAGTGCCTTCTCGACTCCGTCGGCCTACTCGGCGTCAAGTTCGGAGCATCCCGCCCCCGGCTCGCGGCAAACTGAATCTGGCGGTGCGCAGTCGACGTCCGCTTCGGGGGAGGCGGGTTTTGGCTCCGAGCAACCTCCGGGGCAGTCCGCCTTTCGCCCGGGACGGCCTCCGTTCCATTCGGGACCGGCGGGGCTCGGGGCCGGGCAGCCAATCCCCGGCGGGGGTCAGTCGGAGCCGCGTTCGACTCAGTCGGCGCCTGGTGTGGGTCGGGCGGTGCCTGGTTCGGCTCAGTCGGCGCCCGGTGTGGGTCGGGCGGTGCCTGGTTCGGCTCAGTCGGCTCCTGGTGCAGGGCAAGCACTGCCCGCGCGGCCTCCGTTCGGTGCGCACGCGCCGGGCCCTTCGCAGGCTGGGCCG